>WJKD01000376.1 GCA_014729315.1 Promethearchaeota archaeon
GAATAATTGTTGGGGTAAATAAACATCAACCAAAGAAATGTGAAAAAGCAGAGATCTTGAAAATTGACGATAGCGTTTCTCAAGAACAAATAGGTCTATTAAATAAAGTTAAAACTAATCGAAATAACGAAAAGGTTAGAGAAAGACTTGAAAATTTAAAGCGCGCTGCGGAAGGGACAGAAAACCTAATGCCTTACATAATTGAGGCAGTTAAGGAATATGCCTCAGTTGGAGAGATTACAGGAGCTTTAAAAGAAGTCTTTGGAACTTATCGAGAGGATTCAATTTTTTAGTAGGTGAAAAAAATGGTCGAAGAAAGAATAATAAAAGTTTTAGTGTGTAAACCAGGTTTAGATGGACACGATCGGGGAGCTAAAGTTATCGCAAGAGCACTTAGAGATGCTGGGATGGAAGTAATTTATACTGGTTTGCATCAGACACCCGAAGACATCGTAAATACAGTCATTCAGGAAGATCCAGATGTAGTGATGATGAGTATATTATCTGGAGCCCATAATACTCTATGTCCTGTAATAATGGAGAAGTTAAAAGCCCATGGTATTGACGATGTTTTGGTAACTGCTGGAGGGATAATTCCTGAAGAGGATAAAGAGTTTTTGACGAGTCACGGTTTAACTGGTTTTCACGGTCCTGGAACAGAATTAAAAGAAATCGTTGAATTTGTAAAAAATAATTTAAAAAGATAATTTCCTTTAGGATGGATTATTCGGAACTTGTAGAAAAATTGAAGAACGGCGATGCTAGGGCAGCGGCAAGGTTGATTACATTAGTAGAGAATGACATTAATGCTGCTGAAGAAATTGTCAATTCTATCTATAAATATACTGGAGATTCTTATATTTTGGGAATAACGGGAGCTCCTGGAAGCGGTAAAAGTACTTTTATTTCAACCATTACTACAAGACTCGTCGAAAGAGGAAAGAAAATCGGGATAATCTGCGTTGATCCCACTTCGCCTATTACTGGTGGAGCTATTCTTGGAGACCGCATTAGGATGAAGGATCATTATTCAGTGGATAATGTTTTTATAAGAAGTATGGCAAATAGAGGACAGTTAGGCGGACTCGCTCGCTCTACTGAAGACGTAATAAAGATATTAGATGTGTATGGATGCGATATAATTATAGTAGAAACAGTCGGAGTGGGTCAAAGCGAGGTTGATATTTTTAAATCGGCTCACACAGTATTAGTGCTATTGGTTCCTGGATTAGGAGATGACATTCAAGCTATTAAGGCAGGAATTATGGAGATAACAGACATTTTTGTTGTGAACAAAATGGATCTACATGGTGCGGATAAAAAAGTTTCCGAAATTATCCAAATGTTAGAGCTTAACATGAATTATAAATACGATGGGGAACAAATTAATAAAGACTTCTCAACTAAGAAAAAATGGAGACCAGAAATCGTAAAAGTAAATTCTATAACCGGCGAAAATTTTGACGTATTGCTGGAAATTGTGGCATTGCACAAAGAATTTCTGGATAAAACGGGTTTTATTAAAGATTATAGAAAAAATCGTGTCAAAATTGAAACACTTCAAATATTAAAACATAAACTCACGAAAAAAGTCGAAGGATTAATCGATTCGAATCAAGAAATTGACGCTTACATAGAAGAAGTTGTTGAAAAATCCCTCGATCCATATTCTATGGCTAATTTAATAATGAAAATGTTTACCAAAATCTAACACAAAAAAGAAAAAATGATATGCCAGATACGAGAAAAGCTACTGGGTTATCGTGTATAGGGATGTGTTTCATAATTCCAACGATTTATTTTTTAGTTGCTTATTTTACAAATCCGGAAGATATATTCTTCTTTATTCTTACTATTGTTTTCTTTATAATAACTATGTCCACAATTTTAGCAGATTTAATAATCATCTTATACCGAAAAAGAAAAGAAATCGATTTTTCATAATCTTAACTGGGAAATAATTAAATTGTTTTTATTTTTTTAACTCAAGATATCCAAAATTATACTATTCAATATACTTGTGAGGATTAAGTTCTGAATGAAAAAAGAATGGGTTTTAA
>WJKD01000377.1 GCA_014729315.1 Promethearchaeota archaeon
GATCCGCCAGATACCACTTCTGCTGAATGCCGACATCGGCGCTGTCAATCGAAAACTGCCAAAGACCTGACAGGTCAATCGTCTGCCTGACGTGCTGCGTTTGTTTTTGGCAGGTAAAGAGGGAAAGGGAGAGTGTTATTAGAGATAAGTAGATTTTGAGTGAGTGAAGGTTCATGGTTGCTCGTTAATATGTTTTCGGATAAGAATAACGCTAACTTTCACCTGCTGTAAGGTTGGGTCGCATTTCCCCCTGCCCATGCTTGATAAATGGATACGAAGACGAGCCTCCCGCTCGGCGGGATGCTACTTAACTTAAAACAATGGCGCTGCTGCCGGACTCGAATTCGGAATCTAATCAGTCGTGGTGCAGTAGAGAAACAGGCAATCATGATTGGAATAAGCAGCAAAAGGTACTGGCGGCTTGCCAGGACTTACGGAAGTCAAAGCGGTCTGACCAATCCCTATTTGAAAGAACAGGGCCTTGTTTCTATCCGTGAACTCTAGATTGCTTTTCATTATCCCAATGGGTAATGAATCTGATGAACCGCCGAATGCGGACCCGCACGTTCGGTGGTGTAGGGAGGGCAGGAGAAAATCCTGCCCTTACCTGATTATGTGTTAAAATAATAATGATTTACTTTAATTTATTAATATCTTTTTTTCTATTAGGTAAACCCCTATCTCTATGTTCAGAGAAAAGCTTTAACATAATGCTTTTCACATTTTTCTTCCATCTGATCTCTGTTTTGATTAATAGATTTATTAGAACATATTTTCTAAGCTCTTTATCTGAATGAGATGAAATCAGTTCTTCTAATATTTCATTTTCACTATTTAAATCAATTATTGAGCTATATATCTTAAAATTCTCATCAATTAATTTTAATGAATATTTTTGTATTTCTTTGTCATCTATATCTAAGTATAAAATATTTGGCAAGTCAGATTTTTTCAAAATAAAAAAGGATTGACCTACCAATTCATAATTGCTGACCGAACAATTAAAAATTTCTATTCCCTTGTAAGAATTTTGATTAAGTCCTTCTACCTTATAATAATTTTTATACCAGTCGATATTTTGTCTAAAATTAATGATAATATAGTTGTCGTCAATATTCATTTTATCTATTGCTTGAAAAATTTCATTTCCCTTAAGAAGGTAGCTATTAGATTTTGTATAAAAAAATGTCTCTGAAATTCCAAGCATAAAATTTGAGGAAACTTTTTCAGCTAATATCGAATCATAATTTAAATATGAAGTTTCTTGATCATCAACAAATGCTGTTTTATCCATTACAGTACGTACACCGTAAATAAACCAATTATTAAAATCTTTAGTAAATAAGCTTGGATTAATAATAGGATTATATAGTTCGATTGCCTTGATAATTATTTGTTTTGATGATTCTTCAAATTGTTGCTGTTTAATTCCAGAAATTTTCTGTTCTATCTTTATTTTTTCAAAATCTTGCTCAATCTGATTTTTATACAATTCTAAAAGATCATTTGGCTTAGGTTTCTCATGTTTTTTTAACCAATCATCAGAAATAAAATCAAGTTTTGTCGTCTTTAATAATCCTTTGTTTCTTAAAGTATCCTTGATTATAAATTTGAAATGATCAATATTATTCAACCAAATTCTTTTTTCTGATTGTGTTTTAGGTAGATTAGGTAATTCCAAAGGTTTCATTGTAATCAAATGTGGTTGAATAGAATATTGTCTGATAAATAAAACACCAATATATCTGATAATCCAATTTTTAACTGAATAATCCGCATTTAAACCTTCCATATCAGGAAATGAATAATTACTTGAAATAGAAGTGTATTTTCTTTCATGAGTATCCATAAATTCAATAAATCTTTTAAAAATTTCTCCCATTGTTTCTGGTAATAATTCATATTTTGGGGGAATACTCATAGTGTAATTGAAAATTCTGTTAATACATGAGTATCTTTTCTTATATAATAGTAAACCACCTAATGCATAATGAAATTCTAAAAAACGCTCCTTGTCTTTATTTATCTCTTCAATCTCTTTATTATTTATGATCGTAAATTGGTGATCAGATGAATATTCAGCATATATTTCTCCCAATTGATAAAAAACATAGCTATTAGCATTCTCCCAAAAATAAATAATTAAATCATCACGTTCATATTTCATAGCAAGTAATAGGTTTCTCCATAGCCAATAATAAGTAGTCTCTGAAATTTTATGAGTACCAAGTTCCCCTAATAACCACGTTCCACCAACAGTTTTATATTCTAAAAACACCAATTTTTTATTTTTAAAACTTGCTAATTCTTCCGTTGCCTTGTAAACCACTTCATAATAACATGATGGATATTCAACTGGCTGTCCTTCATTTTTCTCTCTATAATTTTTAAATGCTAAATACATAAAATCTGAAATTGTATTTGCAATAGTCTCATTTTGCTCTTTTATAGAAAAAATAAGAATATCAGAGATCGCTTTGAAATTTGTATAATTATTATTACTACTATTATTATGTTGTTTTATTAAATATTTTAAAAATTGTGATGGAGTATAATAAATTAATATTTTATCTACGAAGTATAAAAAAGATATTACCAATGTTCCTGTTGAAGTAACTAAAAATATCAGTGCTGAATTATTAATCAATAGATTAAGTTTACCAAAATCAAAGGGATTAGGCAATTTAAGAATATAAATTAAAATTGATGATAAAGATAAAATTAAAGAAAAATGAAAGAATTTTCGAACTTTCTCTTTATTAAATAATTCCAATATTATGATAGATGAATATCTTTCATCCAGCTTTGAAATAACTTGTAGTAAAATCGGGTAGGCAATACCAAATATTGCTACAATAAAAGATATACAAATAGATGCAGTGTCCATAAGTAGTAACCACAATTTTTATTAATATTTTAAAGCATTTACTATACACATAATAAGTTAGTATACAGATCTATGTAACATGAATTCTCAATTTTTAAAAGAACTTCATAAGCTCAATAAATTTTATTTCTTGTGAAAAGTATTTTTTGTACGTCCTCTGATTCTTCGCGAACCGCTTATTCTTAAAATTTGAATATTATACAGAAAGAATAATGAATATAATAGAATGCATGTTTGTCTTGGTAGCAGAATAAATGTAACTAAAAAATTGAAATATGTCAAGAAAATCTTTCGTAAATTGTTACTGGCAATTTTTAGTTATTGTAAAAATGTTTCGTTCCATACTTTGCCCTGCCTGCAATTCCATCCTTCAATTGGAATCCGAGCTGCGAGGTGATGCATTAAAAATCTTAATTTTTCTCCTGACTTTTTGGAATATTTCATTATTTTAGTAATTACCGGAACCGATTTCGACAAAACAAAATCCATTTCCATTTTCTCAGCTTCGACAGTGCTCTCACCAAATTAAAACCGGGGAATGACCTGAATGAATAATCGATGCATTTTTCTATTCTCGTTTTTACTGTTCTCCCCTTTTCTTGCCATTGCTCAGATAACCGGATTCGTTGAAGATTTCGATGACAACACTCCGACCGGGTGGCAGGTGCCTCCGGATCAGCCGCATACGTTTGAGATCTACGAACGGGATGGCGTGCTCAGGATCGTGTATCATCGCTTTGCGGAGAGCTGGGAGTGGGATAATATCAATTTCATACCGCCGCAGGTGATCGATTTATCGCACAAGCCGCAGATCTCTGTCAGGGTAAGATCCGATGTGATCAGTGAGCTGAACTTCAAGCCGGTTTATCCAACGGTTTGAATGAACTCCGGATTGCTATTCATC
>WJKD01000378.1 GCA_014729315.1 Promethearchaeota archaeon
ATTGATATTTATACCTCATAACATATTAACAGCTACCAAAAGTCTTTTGTAGATGAACTTTGTAAGAAAAAACAATAAATGAAATGTAAGAAACAAATCACAGAATGTCAACAAAAATAATTCTTTCAATATAAAGGCAATCTGTTTCCAAAAGTTCGACAGGGTTTTTTAATTTTTCAGAATACGTGAGGATTGATAGTTCTTTTATGGTTAAATAATTCCACCAGAGTTAATTCACATATAAAAAATTGGTATTCTCCGGTGATAAGCAGTTCGTAGAATTTGGAGCCATATTGGAGAAGGGAAGAAAATAGGATGTTTGTATTACCGGTTGATCTTTTTTCAATTTTCTCTCAATACTTTATTTTTGAGCTTATCCCAAACTTTTTGATTAATTTCCTTTGCAAGAGTCTCGGCTTGCTTTTCAGTCAATTTGCTTTTTTTTCTGATCTGCTCGATCTCGATAAATTCCAGAAAGTCAGCAAGCAATTTTTTATCGACCGAATCTTCGTTGAATCGAACAATGATATCGTTGTTTTCAAACGCGATTGTATACATCTTTTATCCCTTAAATTTATCATTCACTTTTACAATTTAAGATTATTTTTCATTTAAATCAAGTATTTTTTAGGGCTATAAAGAAACCGGGATTGTGCGGTCAGCGACATTTCAAGGAGGAACATACTGAAGAAGGGGAGTATTGGTAGCTACAAATTCATCACGCCGTTTACTTTGCATCGACGCGAAAAATTTAAATCGGCTAAATATAGCATACTATTGTTGAAAAGTCAATAGAAAAGTGTGGGAAATGGGTTTGGGGTTTGGTTGGGGGGAGGGGGTGCGCTGTATTATTGTTGGAAAGAGTTTTGACGATTAGCGCTTTTCATTCCAAGCGCTTTATTCAAAATCTTTCATATAATCAGGAAGAGCTATTGTAATAATAGTATTATTTTCATCTTCTAAACTAAGAGGCAATTTTAAATTGCTTATAAGAACCAAAAGTATAATAGGTAGGGCAATCATTAATGTCAAATTTCCAGGGATATATAAAGTTTTCGATACATTGTCAGGCTTTTCGCCTGTTGAAATTATAATTTCTTTCTCATTATATGTTGCCCATAATTCGCCCCAATTATAATATTGTCGTTTAGGTACTTTAAATTTTTCAATTTCTTTTCTTATTAATTCTTCATTTAGTGTTATATTTTCAATTGAATGTGCACAGTGATTTCTTAATTTCCTTATTATTTCAATATCATGATAAACATCGGAATCAATCCAACCTGCACAATAAGCTAGATTCAATTTAGCTGAAAATGTTGAAAATGGACCATTGGATGAAAATAAATCTTTCCGAGCCTTTTTGTTTCCTTCTGAAAATTCATTTTGAATTTTTAGTTTGAGTAAATAATCTATCCATGAACAAATAAGTATCAGTTTAGCACGATCGGATTCATGTTTTAAAGAATTAAGTATTTGATCATGCAACATTTGTTTAAATTCTTGACTTATGTTATTTTTATTACCTTTATCCATTTTCGTAATTAATGTTTTCTCCATGTTTTTTTAAAAATTTCTCATAAGCGATTCTTTCTTTGGTGAAAAATTTGGACAACTTTGATTTGTGATTAAAAATATATTGAAAATAGGTTTCAATGGAGACAAGAAATTCATCATAATCACTTATGGTTATCAAATCCCTCAAATAATCGAATTCTTCTTGAAAAGCTCTATCTAACTTTCGGTTTGGTAGACTTTCAAACACAGGTGTTTTATCGAAAATTTCCTCTTCCCAATATTCTTTACAGTCTATCAATGTTGATCGTAAGCCAAAGTCTTTATCCTCTTTGTAATACTCTTTATCAAGATATATTTCTTTGCGGTCATCTTTGCATTGTCTAAGTTCATAACCTTTAATTGCATAAAGCAAATTTATTTTTTCATCACGATTGGAAGCATCCCAAAGAGCTATAAATTTGTTGTGAACAGCTTTGTACTTTCGCTCAAATCGTAGCTTTTTGTAAATGGAAATGATTATATATAAAATAAAAAAAAGTCCCAGAAACTTAATAATTTCAATCATAGTATTCCTCGTCTTATCCCAACAGCAACGATTACCGATGGTTGTATTTTTAAATTTAAAATTGGTTCTTGGCGTTATAACTTCGATTGACGCCTCCCGAGAACATAAGTAGATTCCGGGCAATCGACGCACTGATCGTCAAAATAAATAGAGAATTTAATTATTACACAAATATTCTGGATTTTATTATCCGCCCATCTTTCCACTGAATGTAAAGTCAGGAATAGTTATAGAATAAAATATCATTAATCATCAAAGATATTTTTTAGTCCTGGGGCAAAAAGAAAATCAATTCCCATTGCAATGATTCCAAAAATAAATCCTGCTATCCAAACCATGAAAGGCGTGCCCAGGAAGAGTACTAATAATCCTTTCAATATTTCTCGATTCGAAAAAAGAAATAGACTACCAAAGAATCCAAGTACACCTGCATAAAATTGTCCAATTCCAACTAATAAATCTGATGCAGCCATTGCAGCGATAGGAAAGGATTGTAATGCTTTTACACTTGGATCTTGATTTGTTATCAATTCATTCCTTACTGAACAAATTGTATATCCTTTCCAAGCAAACACAAAGTTAATTAGCCATGTTATCCAAGTTGGTAAAGGCATATTTACGATACCAAGGACCAAAATAAATATTGTCCATATTGCAAAAGTACAAACAGCATGTCTCCAACCTATATATAAAAAACCTATGGGACCAAAAAAGAATCCTAAGATTGCTGCTACAATTGGCTTCTTTTTAAATATTGTTGTTTTTGTATTATACTGAACGAACTGATTGTCGTAAAAATTATTATTTTCCTCTTGTGTATATTTTAGTCTATCAATTAACTCAGAAAATTTCATATATGATGCACTGAAAATTGATGAACCAGCTGTACATAATAAATTAGATATATTTGGTTCGTTAATATATGAAGCAAACGATTTTCCAATACTTGATACAATCTCATCTTGTGATTTGTCATACAACGAGTTTTTATAATTTTCAATTATCGATTTAGTAGTTGAATATGCTGATCGGGAATTAGAAAATTTGTTTAAAAATATTCCCTCAATTTCTGTCAAAATATTGTGTATTAGTAATGAATCTAAGTCTTTATGTTGCATCACGTGTTGGCAGGTAAAAAGTTTTAGGGCAAAGATATGCCACCTTATTCTGTTAGCAAGTTTGTCTGGTATTTGATATTTGCCAAAATGTCGACGGAAATCATTTTCTATACTATCTCTGTTTGAACATAGATTGGATAGGTCTTTTGCAAGATTTTTGGGTGAGCTGTTATGCAGCGCTATTGATGAACTCATAGTTGATTCTCCGAGATGTATTTGTTCTTAAGATGAGTATATTTTTTGATTGCTGCCTAAATTTATTCTAATAGGATTCCATACTTATTCCTTTTAGTCCCTAACACTTCGTTTGGGCGATTATTATTTAATTTATATTGAGTTAGTACTGTTTAAATATATTGTTAAAAATTCCAAAAATCTTCATAATCTACACCTTCGACATGCTCATCGTTAAGAAATTCTTCAAATCCTTTATAACAGCGTAAAAAGAAAGTCACAGAATTACCTTGATCTTCAATTAAAGGCTTCAGTCTTTTCAAGACTTTTTTCCAATCTGGATCCACAATCCGCCAACTACGTCCTTTTCCAGAAAAACAAGCCTTTCGAATCAAATTTCTAACATGATAATCAGTTTCAGGTAGGCTGTATCCTATTAAAACATAATGAGTGGCATTCTCTAATATCCTATAAGCCTTCTGCCAAATGACTCTCAGTTTAGGAAAAAGATTAAATTGCTTGAATGCTGTGGGATATATAAAAATTTTTTCGAGTTTACCACCACATATTTCACAGAAAGCTGGTATATTTGGAAAATAATCAAAACCTGGATTCTTATAGTATTCTTCTTCATTTTCAATTATATGATCTTCATTGCTCATATTTATATAAAATCGATTTGGACAATTAGAAGTTGCACATGAAGTCCAGAATAACGAACCATGAAGTTTCAATAAATAACCTGGGCCATCTTCTGCCTGAAAATTAAAACCTAAAGACGAAAATAGTGATTCTCTATTTGATATTTTGCTAATGAGATACTGTAAATTTAAAAGTTGCGGCAATTTTTTAATATTTTCTTGACTTCGATTATGAGCAATTAATACTGTTTCAATAATTTCATCATAATTTAAGGAAATAATTGAATCCTCTGGTTTTAGTTTTTTTGCAAGTGCATTGTGAAGTTTAAAATTGTTAATATTACTTTTGGGATTGAGTCTTTTCTGTAGATATTCAACTAATTCCAGATTGACTACATTTAATTCATTTCTAATCGCTTCAGCAGTATATGGAATATCATCAAATATGTAGTCATCTCTTAAGAAATCTAAATATGTTAAAATCTCTTCAATATTTGCTGATCGATAATCGGAGTAATTTTGCTTCAACCAATTTAATAAATTTGGATAAATTTCAGCCCAGCTTTTATTTGAATTTTCTCGAGGATTTTGAAAGCCCTCAAATACAGATTTCATTAATGGAAATCGTTTATCATCTGCATAGGAAGCACCTGCTCCAAGGATATAAACGTAATTAGTTTCTAATGGAAAATGTTCTTCTCGTTCTACATTCATATAATTTTATCAATATTATGTCCGCCCAACTTATTACTAGCCACTAAAATATCGGCAAACTAGATGTTTATATACAGGATAGACGGTATACATATAAGCAAAAAATTTTTCTATATTCAGACAACTACTATTCCAAATTGCTGAAAGCAATTCATAACAATTTTTGATATAGCGAATACATAAGAAAAAATAACGAATAAAATTAAAAATGTCAATAAAAAATATTGCGAAAATATACAGTGCAATTTTGAAGAAACAATTTTGTATTTGGTCAATTTTTATCCCACCACATTACATAAATCTTGACATTTACCCCCGAATTGTTTATTATTGAATCTTAACATTTCAGGAGGGAGAGATGGATTTTGATTATGTAGTTATCGGGTCCGGTTTCGGTGGCAGTGTGGCTGCGCTGCGGCTGGTGGAGAAGGGGTACCGGGTGTGCGTTGTAGAGTGTGGCAAACGATTTCAGGGGAAAGATTTCGCAAAGACGAGCTGGAATCTGAGAAAATTTTTATGGGCGCCGCAGTTGTGTTGTTACGGGATTCAGCGGATGTATCTGCTGAATGATGTGCTGATTTTAGGCGGCAGCGGCGTTGGCGGCGGGAGTCTGGTTTACGGGAATACGCTGCTGGTGCCGCCGCGGTCGTTTTTCACCGATCCGGCATGGAGTGGGTTGGAGAGCGACTGGGAGCAGGAGCTGCTGCCATTTTACGAGACCGCGAAGAAAATGCTCGGCGTGGTTCCGAATCCGCATCTGTATCAGGCGGATGAGATGCTGCGGGAGTACGGCGATGAGCTGGGCAGGCAGCAGTATTTCAAACCCACGGATGTCGGCGTGTACTTTGGCGAGCCGGGAGTAACGGTGCCGGATCCGTATTTTGGCGGCAGGGGACCGGCGCGCACCGGCTGCACGCAGACCGGGCATTGCATGGTGGGCTGCCGCGATGGCGGCAAGAATTCGCTGGATCGCAATTACCTCTATCTGGCGGAGCAGGATGGGGCGGAGATCATCCCGGAGCACA
>WJKD01000379.1 GCA_014729315.1 Promethearchaeota archaeon
CATTTATTCATCACGCTCTCAATTGTTTTGCTAGTGTCTTCCTCCCTTTCGATCTCAAATCTTTGATAAAGAATTGGTCGAGTCCAGATTTTTTCCGCCAATACCTTAAGATTGAATACTAACGAGTCGAAAATAACAAACCCAAAAATAATAATCATAATTAATAAAACAATTAATAACGGAGAGTTTACAAAATTTGAAAAGAAATACGACGAAAGAAGTAGGTTCGATATTATTATTCCAAAGACACCGATTTGGATCGCAATTATCAAGATTTGAAGATAAGATTTTATCGTAAATTTGTGCCGAAGATTTTCCAAATAATTTAATTCTTTGTTATAATATTTTAATAGTTCTTTTCCCGTCTTTAAATTAAAGCTCATCTAAATTCCCAAAAATATCTATTGTTTTTTAATAATTATTAAATCATAAAATGCTTATATATCTAATTAAGAATTAGTTTGTTTTGGATGTTGCATCATCAGATAATTGATAGGTTAGTTTAAAAATAAGAAAGAAAAAAAGATTTAAAAGTCTACATCCTTACCCTCATAGGCATGGGTAAAGAGTTTTTTATAGTCTTCTGTATTAGGCCCTCTTGGACTCATCACGCTACTGGAGCTTTGAAAACAAAGGTTTACCAGTTCATCGAGATTTTTATCGAAATCTTCTCTACTAACACCTGTGTCCTCAAGTTTAGACGAAAGATTAATTTCCTTTTGAAGGTCTTTTATTTTAGTTACTACTTTATGAGCGGCTGCGTTATCATCTTCGTCCCATTTTGCCCAACCTAACTTTTTAGATATTCGAGCGTAAATTTTAACAGCTTCGTCGTTATCGGGGTTATTTAGTATGTATTGAGAAATATACGGTAAAAAAATTCCAACGCATTTACCGTGAGGAGTATGGAAAATTGCTCCCCAACTATGCCCCATACTATGCCCTATATGAGCTTGCGAATTTCCAAATCCTAATCCCGCGATTGTGGCGGCTTGGTGCATTTTATCTCTCGCTTCCATATCTTCGCCGTCTTTTACGGCTGTTGGTAAATATTCAAACACTAATTCAATCGCTTTAAGACACATTGCATCCGCAAATTCGTTTTTCCACACGGAGGCAAAACCTTCAACGGCGTGTGCTAGTGCGTCAAAACCAGTGTCTGCGGTGAGTGAAGGAGGCATTCCCTTCGGAAAGATTGGATCGACTATTGCGTATGTTGGAATAAGCCCTTTATGAGCCTGTTCTAATTTTTTCCAGATATCTTGCTCGTATCGTGAAATTACAACTGCCCAAGTAGTTTCAGCGCCCGTTCCGGATGTTGTAGGGATTGCGATCATCTTGGCTTTTTTTCCTAATTCGTATAGATCCATGTTAAAAGGGTGTAAATCGTCAACTACAGCATCTGGGAACTCGTAAAGCGCCCAAGCTGCTTTAGCAGTATCCATCACGGAACCTCCTCCTAAAGCAATAATTATGTCAGGCTGATATGCTATACATTTTTCCTTAGCTTTAAGTACGTCTTCCTCGTGAGGATCTGGTTTTACATCCTTAAACACATCAAATTGTTTTTCAAATTGTACTAATTTATCTGTTAAAATTTTTAAGTAGCCAAGTTTTTCTAAATTCTCGTCGGTTACAATAAAGACTTTTTTTCCCGAGATATTTTCGATGAAATCTATTGCATCCTCGCCGTATATTATTTTTGGACTGAAAAAATACCACATTATTTTTTTCACCTATTCTATTTTAAAGTTATTATTACTGTTTAAAGTTGGTTTTCTTCTCTTAAATTTTTTTCTTGTGTTCATTCATCTTTGTTTAATAGTTTTTTTTAATCAATTTCTCTTCAAAGATTATTGCAATGGATAGAAAAAAGTCAATATCTTAGTCCCGGATTCTGGAGAAGGTTTAAGGGTTTTTATAAGATTAATAATAAATTTATAATTATTGTTTTAATTCTAGAACAATGCATTTAAATATGAATAAGGAAGATATCCATAACCTAGAAGAATCTGAACATCTTTCGATAAAGAAATTAATAAAAAAAATGACTAACGATTCACAGGTCTATGGTTTAATCAGGTTTGGAAGCTCGGTCAAATCTCCTAAATACAATGATATTGATCTTTGTATTGTCTCCCGTAAAGACATCACTGCTGAGAAAAGACTTAAGTATCGGGTATTTTTGGAGGAAAGATTCGATGTTCAGTTTTTTCACGAACTTCCTCTCTATATACAACATAAGGTTCTAAAATATGGGATATATGAA
The DNA here is from genome assembly GCA_014729315.1 of Promethearchaeota archaeon. Next base: position 2,270 of record WJKD01000379.1, read on the forward strand.
TATATTAGGGATTATGATACATTATTTGATATATGTGTCCAATCTATAAGGGAATATTCGTTATTCGAACCACATTATAAGATGTATTTGGAGTTGATAAGAGATTATTGAAGAGAAAATACTAACCAAACTGGAAAGTCTTGAAAAATATCTTTCAAAAACTGAGAGCATAATACCTGAAAGTAAAGAGGAATACGAAAAGTCATTTAAAACTCAGTTGGCTACAGAGCGATTGCTTCAGATATGCATAGAGATTATGATTGATGTCAGTCTTTTACTATTCAAGTTATTTAAACTTGGCATTCCGAAAGATGAAGAGGACATATTTAGGAAATTGAACCCTTATTTGAAAAATGCAGAGACTTACCAAGAGATGAAAAGATTTAGGAATATTCTTGTACACAGATATGAAGTAGTCAATAACGATCTTGTATATTTTAATGCAACACATAAGCTTGAAGATTTCTTTAGTTTTATTGATGAAGTAAAACGAATACTTAAAGAAAAAAGGAATAAAATTAATTGAATAATATAAAGCTTTAAAATTCGTTATTGTTTTTAATTATTTTTAAAGTAATTAATTTTTTTAAAAATCTCAAATTTCAATTATTTATTCTGTTTATTTCATAGTTAACTTTATAATATAGCAACGAAAATTGTATCTAAAATCTAAATATACCTTCTCCAAATAATAATAAAAGTTCTCATGATTTTTTTTCAGAAAGATTTCAACAATTTTAAACGCTCCTTAACACTCTTAAATTGATTTGAGAGTATCCTTTCTTTACAATCGTCCCATTTTTTCCTAAATTGGCGAAAATATTCAGAAATCTCTAAAATATCTCCAAATAAAACGCGATAATTATTAACAATTGCGATTTGAATGTAAATCGGTAAGAGTTCAAATATCCGAATATCGTACTTTAAGGAGGCAATCCCAAAAAGTTCCATCTGTATTTTCTTGTTTTTTTCTTTATTATTTGAACGAGTAATAACTGCGATGTCCAGATCTGAATTAGGCCGCATACCTCCTTCAACGAAAGACCCATAAATTACAACTTCGAAGCTTTCCTTCAGCTCGTTCAAATCCTCTTTAATTCTTTTGATCTTCCGTAATTCCATCTAATGTCCCTCTTATTAATTCTACCCATTCTTATATTAGGTGTTTAATATTGGTTATTGATTCAAATACCATTCCTCTTCAACAGTATTATAGCGATGTACTAAAATGTTACTCATACCATTAGCTTTTTTTAAGTCATCACCAAACGAAATATCAACTTCCAATCTTTTTACTATCTCTTGAATGTTGCTCTCATCGTCCTTTACGGGAGATCCTAAATCTTTCATTGCCATAGCTACGAGGTCAACCGTAGACTCTATTGCAGTTTGGAGTGAATAAAATATTCCTCGCTTTTCTAATTCATTTTGAGGAGCCTTGCTTAATAAATTAATAGAGCTTATGAGAAAATTATTTTATCGTTATATCTTTATGCTCTTAGTTTGTCCATTTTTTTTACGAGCCTTACTTAAATAAAATTAATACTAATAATATGCATTCTTAAGTGTATTTATTTTGAGTTTACTGGAATGATGTGCGAGTAAAAGCATCCTTATATATGAGAAAAATGAATTAAGGATCTTTAAATGAACTCTCTTAAGGCACTATATTCTTAATATAATCATCTTGGAGATCCTTTAATACATTAGTCAAATACATTTCAAACCTCGTAGCAGATCTTAACTTCCAAGCTAGATTTTTACCTTTTTTACGAGTAACAAGTAGACTTTTTTGACTAAGCTGCTTTAATTTTACTTTAAGCAAGGCAAAATTGTCGATTTGCTTAATTTCAAGCTCTTTAACTAAGTGGTTTAATGTGCTCCATTCGTTTGAAGAAATTTTTAAAATCTTTATTTCCATAACTATCCCCTCTAATTTAAACTCTTCTGAAAAAAATCCCCGTGATCGGTAAATACTGCTTAAATTATTCCAATACCGTAATTCTTTTGGTTTAATTTGAATAGCCGTTGTTATAAATCTATGTGCCTTCTTGAATTGCTTTCTTTCTAGATAAAATAAACCAATATCATTAAATATTAAGTCAAGTTGCCTTGATTGTCTATTTGATTTTAGCCCATTTAATTTTTTTTCGAGCGTTTTAATCACTAAATCAGCTTCCTCGTCATTTAGATAATTTAAGTAGTGCATTTCTAATAAGTATAAAACCACCGATGGATAACAACTCAAAAATCTCTTCGCAATCTCTTCCTTAAAAACTCTCTTTGCTTGAGGATCCCCCACTTCGGTTAATTTTGCTAACAGCGGAAAAGCGAGGTTTCGATGCAAAATCCTCGTGTCGTATCCGTGATCCGTCCAGGCTTGCAAGTTAGAGCAGTGACCCACGAATTCTTCCTGAGCTGTTATTCCTGTATGTCCCATTCTTGCCCATTCCATCGAATGAGACAGTATCTCTGCAGCCTCATCTATTGAGTCTATATTATCGACTCTTTCATTCTTTTCTCTAGGAACATTTAATAATAAGTATAAACACGTTATAAATAACTCGTTCTTAACATAGATATGAGTTTTGCCCTTTTCCAATCTTAAAGTGATATAATCGTTTATTTTAAATATTGATTTAATATTTTTTTGATGATCCATAACATTCATCTCAAAAAATTGAATATTCCTTCCCCATAACTTAATAAACAAAAATCGTATATATAGTTTCTCACGAGAATACGAGATTTCTTTCTACTTGAAAATCTACATTCTATAATTTTAAGAACTTGGATAGTTTTTTTCTTTAGGGCCTTTGTAAGAGACATTAATTTATAATAAAGATTTCATAGTTAATTCTATATACCAAAAAATAAAATGATAAAAATAGTGTAATAATAATGGAAGACGATAGTTGACCCCTTTCAGTTCCTATTTTTGCTCATGGATAATATTATTATTCGTGTCCTATATGTAGAGAATATTTAGAAGAAGGATTATGTCCCATTTGCCTTCAAAGGTATGGTATTCCAAGAACTAAATTAACGAACCAAGAAATCAAGGATATTTTAAATACAAGGCAGAGGATATTAATGAATCGATTAACTAAACTATTAGTTTTTTTGCAAACTAGCACTGTATTTATCAAATTTTTATTTTTCTTCTTAAGAAAATCAGATATTTTTGTTATTTTCGTTATTCTTATTAGAGCTCTGAGCAATCTCACATCCTATCTCATAATCCCACGATAAGGTTTATATTTGAACATAGCTTAATATTGTTTAAGGGAGAAGAGAAAGAGGGATGAAAATATCTGACTCAAATTCTTGTTCAAAATCTTTTAGGATAAATAATTTCATTACGCTTAGATTAATTTCGAACAAGACCGTTATATTTATTAAGGGAAAACCGTTCCGGAATTGTAAATATCTTCTTTTAAATATCTCAATGGACAAGGTTGAAAGATTCGACGACATTAATTCAATTGACGAGGCTGCGGAAAAATTAAGCAATACTATGGAACATAACAATAACCGAAAATATAAAAAAAAGATTGGCTTGGATCCCCTGACCGAATTCTGGGGACACTGCTCAAATTTACAAGCGTGGGCAGAAAACGGTTATAATACTCGAATCCTCCATAGAAATTTAGCTTTCCCCCTACTAAAAAAGCTTACGGAAGCTGGAGACCCACGAGCTCAAAAAATATTTAAGGAAGAAATCGTTGAAAGGTTGTTTACGGGAAATAAAACCGTAAGAACTTATTTACTAAATCAATCCTTTATATCTTATCTTAATAGAGACGATCTTAGGTTTCTTATCGATGAAATTGCTTACAATGGGAACATCAAGGAAAAGGAGACTCTTATAATTGAAATTGGATGGTATCTGCTTGAAATAAAACGGCATATAGACGCATTAAAATTTTTTGAGGATGCAATAAAAAAAATCCCTTATAGCGCTTCCATCATCTATAATCTTGGAGAAATTTATAGCGTTTTACGGGAGCATCATAAAGCGATTCAACAGTTCTTCAAACTCATTCAATTAGATTGTAAAAATGCCGAAGCATGGAATTCCATTGGTATTGAATTAAGTCATTTAAGAAATTATAGAGGGGCTATTAACGCGTATAAGATTGCTTTAAATTTAAAGCCATTTTATTTTAACGCACTTGATAACTTAACAGAAGCTTATTCAAATAGCGGAAAGCCCAATAAAGCTCGTAAGATACACCAAAGAATCGTGGAACTAGATCCTATACATATCGTTGAGAAAAGAGATTTAGCGATTTATTATTATAAATACCAGAGAGATTTTAAAAAAGCGGAAGGATTCTGTAAAGAGATACTAAAACATAGAATATACTCTAAATTAGCGTGGCAAATCCTTGTAAATAACTATTTAGAAGAAA
>WJKD01000380.1 GCA_014729315.1 Promethearchaeota archaeon
CAGCTCCTTTATCCATAGTTAAGGAAAAAGATAAAGAAAACTATCTTGATCTAGCATTTGAAGCAGATATGGCAAAAATACAAAATAATAAAACTCCAACAAAAGGAAATATAGGTGCATTTGTAAAATTTGATGGCTCCGACGTCCAAACACTCTCCTCTACATCTGAAATTGAGTACCATCATAGTCGTCCCCAAAATGATAGAGGATTAGGGCATACACAAGAAAATAATGGCGAGTTTTTCCAATTCAGTGTTTTAAAGCCCAAACAGTATTTTAAAAGCAGAATAATCGGGAAATACAAATATTTGAAATTATTGCAAAAGATTTTGGATCAGCAAGATATATTTTATTTAGGAAAGTCCAAAACTGCTCAGTATGGTAAATGTAAAACAGAAAGCAAGTTGGAGAAACTAATTGTTAATAAACAAATAATGTGGAATGCAGGCGAACAGCTTATTATTACACTTGTATCTGATATGATTTTAAAAAATGAATATGGGTACTATGAGCCAAATCCTGAAATCTTAAAAAATGAAATTGCTCAAACAATAAAAATTGAATCTTCCTCTATTGAATTGACAAAAACAAATTTCCTTAAATATAAACTCATCGGAGGTTTCAAGGGCATTTGGAACATGCCCGGGATTCAGGTAAATGCATTAGCAGCAGGAAGCGTAATAGTTCTTAAAAACGGAAGTGGACAATCAGTAGATATTACAGATTTAGAACTTAATGCCTTTGGAAATAAAAAAGAAGAAGGATTTGGACGTATCAAATTGAATTGGCATGGAAAATCTCATTTAAGTATTCCTGAGAAGGCAAAAACAGAATACGAATATCCAGATAAGTTGGATGCATCAGCTTATTTGATAAAATTGATTCTTACCAACAGAATCAAAGATAAACTAAAAAATCAAGCTGTTAAATCGGCTGATAAAGTTAAGAATGAGAATAAAATACCTGCCAATTCATTTATTGGAAGGTTAATCCAAATGATAAATAATTCTAAAAAATTTAGAGAGTTAAATGAAAATTTATCATCCCTAAAAGATACTGCTAGCAAACATCTGAAAAAAATCGATGATAATTTATTTATTTCAAATTCAGAAATAGATATTAACTCCTTTAAATTTAAAATTGATAATCTAAAAGATAAAAATCCCACTCTTTTAAATTTACTGAAAGCAGCAGATATTAATGAAGATTTTTACGAACATGATATCTTCCAAATCTACAAATCTTATTCATTACACTATTTATCAATTCTAAGATTACATAATAGAAAGGAGGCTTAATATGTCAAGAGATAACATTCTTAAAAGAATATACATAAAAGGAAAACTTAAGCTTATTTCTCCTCTAATTATTGGTTGTGGAGAAGACGAAAATACTGATATTGACCTGATGAGAGATGGAGAAGGTAATCCTTTTATACCAGGTTCATCGATAGCTGGCGCAATCCGGCATTATCTGGAGGAGCACATAGAAGAATCGAATGGATTAATAGACACTGTTTTTGGGAAACATGGGAAGGAATCGCGTCAAAGCTTAATCCGGTTTTATGATGCAAAATTGATGACAGACGATGCTCAAATTTCAATTCGAGATGGTTTAGAATTGGATAAAATTACTAAGACTACAATTAAAGGGGCAAAATATGATTATGAAATTTTAGAACCTGAGCAATATTTTGAATTTAGGATAGAATCAGTTATCAGGGAAAACAACAGCAGCCAAATAAAAGAGATAGAAAATCTAATATATTATGCATTAGCCTTTTTGAAAGATGAACGACTCTCATTCGGCGCTAAAACGAGGCGAGGCTTTGGAAAAGTCACTATTGAAAATGAAAAAGTTCTGAATTTAAGCATGGAAAACAAAGACGCTATTCAGACTTGGATTAACTTCAGTTGGGGTATGGTTGATAAAGGAGTTAATATTTCTTCACTTCAACACAATATTTTACAATTATCAAAAAATAACACGGAAGTTATTAAAGCAAGCTTTTTTATTCCATATTCAATATTGATTAGACATTATGCAACTGGCTCTTCTGAGGCTGATTCAGTGCATTTGACTTCAAGAGGACTACCGATTATTCCAGGAACTTCTTGGAATGGCGCTATCAGGCATGGAATATACAACATTTTAAACGAGTTGGGAAAAGACGATAAATTTGAAGAAATTAAAAATACACTTTTTGGTTTCGTAAAAGAAAATACACAAGAGGCTTGTGCTTCAAGGATTAGCATAAGGGAATCTGTGATATCTGATGGTGAATTTTTAAATTATACGCGTAACCGAATTGATCGATTTACGGGTGGAGTTGTTGATTCTGCTTTATTTGAGGAGAAACCACACTATAATGGTAGAGTCGATTTGCAGATATCAATTAAAAAAGCTCAGAAGTGGGAAATTGGCTTACTTTTATTAGCATTGAAAGATATTGGAAATGGAATTCAACCGATTGGTGGTGCAGCAAACATCGGTCGCGGAATATTGGACTTGGAATCGATAAATATCCAGAATGAATCTGAATATTTAAAAGCCTTAGGAAAAAAAATGGAGGGTAACAATAATGAACTTTAATAAAATTAAATCAAAAACAAAACCAATCCATTTAGACCAAAATACCTCGCTATTAAATTTTATTATTGAGGAATCAAAAGAGTTGAGTGGGGATGTATTTTTAATTTTATACAATCACAATAGCATTGAAATCGGCTTGATTCACAATAATATAATTGAAAATATAAATCCTAAATTGTTATCTACCAATCTCGTAAAGGAATTCCGGGTATTTTCTGAAAATGGCGAATTATATGGATGGAAACAAAACAACCAATTGAAATACCGCTTTAGAATTGACGACAAAAATGGCGAAGACGCGGAAGTCTACGATGAATATCATTATATGTGGGGCAATAAGATAAATGACAATAATACTATTTTCGAAGAAAACAGAGGTATGGAGATGCGCCTTCCATTTTCAGTTAATAATATTTCGCTACCATTAAAATTCAAAGTTCGAAATTATTATCATTTCGATGAAAATCGCATCATTCAATTTCATGATGCACGTTTGATTCATTTTGCTGATTCAAATGGTAAAGCCATTAATATAGAGAGAAAGGAGGCTTAATATGGCTAATTATGAAACCGGGAATAATACTTTTGTAAATCCTTACAATTTTATCTCACTTGATGAAAATTGCTCTAAAGGCATTGATTATAAAACTCAGAAACTGAAAGGCAAATTAACTGGCTGGTTAGTATGTAGCCTGGAAACTAAGACTCCTATATTTATCCCAAACACGACGAAAGTGTTTGAAGATAATAATAAAATTAGAAGCATGGATTTTTTCTCATATAAAAACCTGGCTGGGATATCTGCGAACAATTTAAATGAAATAAAAAAACCAAAACCTGTAATACCCGGAAGTGAGATTCGAGGAACAATTCGATCAGCTTACGAGGCAGTAACAAATTCCTGTTTATCGACAATAGATGATAATAAAGCTTTATATAAAAGAGTGCAAAGCCCAGCGAAATCCGGACAGTTGGTATTTCAACAAAATAAGTGGCAAATAATCGAATGCAATAGATGCCGTTTACCAAAACATTGGGTTGACATTGATGACAATCAAATAAATATCAATGGCGATAATTATCAGGAAGGACAGGAGGTATTTGTAAGTATAAATTATGATTCTTATAAAATTAATGAAATTTACAAAAATCAAAAACGAGGGTTAAAAAAGGGGTACTTGCACATTGGCGAATATAACGAAAATAAAAATTATGAAAGTGTATTTTTACATAAATTTGATCGAAGAAGTGGAAAAATTCGAATAAAGGATATTGATCAAAAATTAATACCTGAAATATTAAATGGATTAATTATAAACATATTAATGTATCGATCAAAAATAAATCAAACTCCTGAACACGGCAAGTATTTGCACGTGGATTATGGAAAAATGAGAACTATTTCAGATATCGTGAATGAATTTAAAAACAATAAAAATGAAATTAACTTATTTAACAAAAAATTAAAAGAAAAATATCCTGATGTTTTCAACTATCTTAATGGTGCGCTTATCAATTTTGTTCATCATTATACAAGTGGAAGATTCTATCTATCGCCTGCAGCAATAGGTCGAGAAGTCTTTTTTAATCAGCTTAATGAAATAATTCATAGTTATGAACCATGTAATAGAGTCAATAATCTATGCAACTCCTGTGCATTGTTTGGGTTAGCTGGCGAAAAAGATGCTGCTTGTTCTAGAATTAGATTTACTGATGCAATTTCACTTGAAAATTATGACTATCTTGATTCTATCACATTAAAGGAATTATCCTCACCTAAATTAAGTGCTACCGAATTTTACCTTTTTAAACCAGATAATGCTCATTTATGGAATTATGATTATGCAGTAAATTGGAATTCGAATCGATATGGTATTCCTGGCTATTCCCCTCAAATTCGAGGCCGCAAATTCTATTGGCATCAAAAATTCACTGAAGAGCAAAGGCCATATCCATGGGAGAATCAAAGTGAAGCTACTGAGCGCAATGTGCATGTAAGACCACTTAAATATGGCAAATTTAAATTCAAAGTATATTTTAACAATATAACCGATGAAGAGCTTAACCAATTATTATGGACCCTGGAATTAGGCGGAAAAGGTTCTCATGCGCATAAAATCGGTATGGGTAAGTCCATTGGATTAGGAAGTATACAAATCAAGGTGGATAAGATTAAAAAACGAGTTTTACATATTGTTGATAAAGAAGTAATTTATGATTTTGAAGAAATTGATAAACCGGAGTATTCGGATGTTGAAGCTCAATTGCGAGAAAAAACAGATGCAATTGACGAATTTTTAAAAATTACAAATTATGATGATGCACCAAATAATATTAGCTATCCATATAATGACGGAGATGAGAAAAAAACTTATGAATGGTTCGTAGCAAATAAAAGAGCAGAGCAAGGAACAGGAACATCGCCTGTTATTAATAAAACTCTGCCCAAAATCACTGATGATAATGTAGGATTACCAACCTATAGAGAATGTTAACTGATATTATTATCTGTAAGGAAAAATGCCATGTGTTTTGCTAATACATGGCATTTTTCGATATAACCTAAACAAGGACAAAAAACCATGAACACCCCTCTCTCTCAAAACCTCCAAAACAAATCTCTCCGCACTGAATTCAAAATTCGCGGGCTGGATCCGTTTGAGGTGATTAATGGGGCGCCGGAGGATGTTGAATTGGAGAATCG
>WJKD01000381.1 GCA_014729315.1 Promethearchaeota archaeon
ATTAAATAAAAAAAAAAGAGAAATTAATTAATTCTCGTTGATTAACCATTTCTTTATTGTTTCAGGTAAAAAAAAGCCAAAATAAAACTCAATTGCGCTGGTTATTAGCAGAATTCTAACTATTATTAGCAATATTGCGGTAAATTGAAATAATCCTGCATCTAAAATCGCTCCAACAAAAAAAAATATCCATGCGAGCAATAAAAATTTACTTTTTAGTCTAATATCCGGTTTATCGGACTTAATTGTCTCTAAGGCAAAAATTGATCCGCTTATTAAAACGATTATCATTATAGCAAGGATATATACTATGAAAAAAACAGTCAATTCGTCGTTAAATACACCTTGCATGGTTCCAACAACCGTGTAATCTATAATTATAAAGTAAATAAATACTATTTCGTAAATTATGCCTTGAATGATAGTAATCAAGACGATGGGTACTTGTTTTTCCTTATATTTTAAGTCCGTAAATAGAATTATCCACGAGATTAGAGGTAAGGGAACCCATATGTATCCGAGTAAAAGATACAATTGCACGCTAACCGAATTACCACTAACTAGGACATAGATAAAGTTTATTGCAGTATTAAACCAAGGAGATACAATAAAGATCCACGTAATACCTGCGTAAAGCAATGTTTTTTGTTTAAATTTAGCGTATTTTAGAAGCAGTTTAATTCCAACAAACATAGATATGAGAACAAAAGTAAGTGCTAAAGAACCTTGCAGAAATTGCAGGGCGTTCAAAGTTATAGCCATTTTAATCAATATTGAATGAATTTGTAATTGATTAGTATCATATAAGATAATATTATTAAATTATTGGATCTCAATTTTGAAAAAAATATAATAAAATAGGGTTCTTATTTTTATTGCTATCATAATTTATCATAATTCTCAAAAACTTACAAATCTATAAAAATGAAAGTTCTTAAAATATACACTGATGGAGCAGCAAGAGGTAATCCGGGACCAGCAGCAATTGCCTATGTATTTATAGAGGATAATAAGATATTATCCTCAGATTGCGAATATATAGGCGAAGCAACTAACAACACAGCTGAATATCGAGCTGTTCTCCTCGCATTGAAAAACTTAAAAACTTTGCAATACGATTTGTATAGATTTCATTCTGATAGTCAATTAGTTGTTAATCAGATTAACCAAAAATGGAAGATCAATAAAAAACATCTAAAAGAATTATATTCAAAAGTAAGAACCCTAATTAAGAAACTTCCTCGCGTTGAATTTGAATATGTAAGTCGTGATAACATTAATATCCAAAAATGCGATTCGTTATGTAATCAATGTTTAGATGAAAAAGGAAAATAAAACTAATCCTTATCGAACGCTTTAAATTCGCCATCGTGAATTTGACCTAAATATTTCCATCCTTTTATTTTGATTATCCAGGTAATCTGTTCTCCATTTCTCGCTTTTTTGGCCCACTGCGAATCCTTTTCTGGATTTTGTTCTATGAACCTAATTCCTGAAATATCTACATATCTGAGTCTTTTTCGAGAAGTTTTTTTAATCTTACGTTCTTTTCCGTCTAATTTGACTTTTTCTTTATTAGAAAAAAGAGCATTATGTATTTTGAGACTTATTTCTTCTAAATTTTCTATCAAAATCGATTCACACTTGAAAATAGAAAAATAATTACTAAGTTCTAATGGTTTTAATTTATAGATTTTTAAAAAATAGAGATTTAAAAGTTTCGATATGTAAATTAACGCTCTTTCTTTATTTTAGAAATTTCCTCCCTAATTTTATCCAATTTCAAATTTATGGAATCGAACTGTTCCTTAAGATACTTGTAAACCTCGATTTGATTATCTATAATAAATACATCTCCCTTTAACTCATTAGGTGCCCCTTTAATTCGTTTAAATTTAACCATATATATCACTTCATAATATAAGTAATAAATAAATCAATTATTCTGATATTTATCTTTTTATCCCAAATATAATCAATGAAAGTTTCTTCTATTATTTTGAATCTTAACCAAATCTTTTTTTTAATTTCTTAAATATATTATATATTGGAACTAATAGAGTTGATGGAAAATGGCGTTATCAGAAAGAGATAAAGAAATAGAAAAGCAGGCTATGAAAATATTTGAGGGGTGGCCGCGAACCCAAATTATTTTTGGTAAAAATAAGTTAAATGACACTGGAAAACACGCGCGAGAATTTGGTGATTCAGCGCTGATAGTAATAGGAGGAGGATCCGTAAAAAAATTTGGATATTTAAAGAAATTAACTGAATCCTTAAATAGCGTAAATATAGAGCACGATTTATTTGAAGGGGTCGAACCAAATCCATCCAAACAAACTGTCGAAAAAATAGCTGAAAAATTTAATAAGGGTAATTATGATATTATGATTGCATTAGGAGGAGGAAGCACAATGGATGCTGCTAAAGCCGCTCTTATCTTAACTAAGGTAGATGAAAATGATATATCTCCTTATTTTGGAGTTGGAAAAGCTAGCGAGAAAATGGACAGAATATCTCCTTGTATATGTATTCCCACTACTTCTGGAACATCTTCGGAAATAACCAGATATTCTAATGTTACTTTACCAGAAAAGGGTCTCAAAAAATTAATATCTGATATTTCAATCCACCCTCACTACGCGATAATTGATCCCACTCTTACTGAGTCTTGTCCGAAGGACTTAACGATTACAGTTGGCTTAGACACAATGACACATGCAATGGAGGGATATTTAAATCGAGTTCAAGACGAAGGAAACGAAGATATCAATCAGAGAGCCCTATTGTCTCTTGAATTGGTTTTTAAATGGTTAATTGTAGCTGCCAACGAGCCAGAAAATTACGATGCTCGAAAAATGATGTCTATTGCGTGTCTTTTAGCAGGTACTGTTATTGGTGGTGAACATTTCAAGGGAACCGCCGGACCACACATGAATTCCTTCTCGTGGGCAGAAACGATCCCGCACGGAAAATCTACGGGAATAATGATGCCCTACTATATTGCGTATTATGGAAAGAACAAAGTAGTTATGAAAAAATTGGAACCAATTGCTGATATTCTCGGCGTTGAGAAAGGCGAGGACATTGGTATACATGTAGCCCAAGCAATGTTAGATTGGTACGAAAAATTAGGATTCCCAACCAAAATCAGCAATTTACCCGGTTGGAAACAAGGATATAAAGAAAAAGCATTAAAAGACGCGTCCGAAAATAAAATGAAATTGGAGGCTATGCCAAATCCCGTCCAGCTTGATCAAGTTAACGAAATAATAGGACCAATTATTCAAGCAGCGATTGATGGGGATGTATCCAAACTTAAGAATATTTGATTTTTTTATTTATTTTTTTTATCTGGATTTGAATTATTGCGAAATCCTATTGAAATTCTGATTTATTTCATCCTTTAGTCAAACCTATTAATGATATAATATTTTTATTTGATTAACTTAACACGTTAGTAAAGGTTTGTATCTCTACCGATTTAGTTCCATGTTCGATCTCCGATACATTTAAATAGAATATTGATTTTAGATATATTAATGCCGAGTATTAAATTCGAAGATCAAAAAAAAATTCGCGAATCTCAAGAGGATTATCTGAAAACAATATACTTGATATCAAAGCGAAACAAAGATGGATGGGTTTCCAATTCTGAAATCGCAGATGTTTTGGAGGTAAATCCAGCATCAGTTTCCGAAATGCTTCACAAGCTTATCAAAGATGGATTCATAAATTGGCAACCGAGGAAATTAATTCGACTTACTAAGGAAGGAAAAAAAATGGAAAGCGAATGACAAAAAACTACGAAGTTTTAAAAAAATTCTTCATCGATACGCTGAAAATCACTGACAAAAGATTGATTTATGAAGTTTATTGTGGCATTGAGCACCACATTACAGCGGAAGTTTCTAACGCGTTAGAAAATTTTCTAATCGTTCAGAATGAAGATAAATCTCTATAAAAAATACTTAAACAAAGGTGTCAAATAAAAAATGTTTTTCGGAAAAAAATTTAGTGGATATCAAAAAAAGACGCTCTCTGGATTGGAGATATTAGTTTTATCAATTATTAAGAACAAGGACGGAATAACAGGATATGAAATTATCCAAAATATCAACGAAAAATTCAATGATCTATGGAAAGCGTCAGCTGGAACTATTTATCCCCTCTTAAATCGTCTCGCTAAAAAGGATTTAATCTTGACCAAGGAGATGGTTGATGAAAATAATCGTCAGAAAAAAATATACCGCATATCAACCACCGGGAATGAAGAATTAAGGAGAGTGCTAGAAGAAAATCTCGAAGTAAGTATAAATACATTAGGCGATTTTATTAGAACAATTTTTAAAGCGTCAATACCTAGTGAACGCACTTTTGAAAGTATGATTCATTGCTTTCCATTTCATAAAATCGTTGAAGACATCGACATTGACGAAAATGATTATTCGCTTTCAAATATAAAACGCGTTGAATCAATAATCAGCAGGTTAGGAACAGTTAAGGAGCATTTTAGTCAAAGAATAAAAGAGGCTGACGAAAAAATTGAGAAGTATAAGACAATATTAGAGAAAGTTAAAAAAAATCGTCAGTCAAGTGCGAAGGAAATCAAAATTCTAGACGATAACGATGAATTTGAAGATTTTTAATTATGTTTGAGGGATAGGAAAAAATGAGCACACTGAAATCAAACAAGATCTTCAAATCCTTTATAATGAAATTAGTAGTGCTTGGAATTACTAATATTATGTTTTTTGTTGTGGGAATGACCTTGTATATCTTGCGAGTCTTGATCTCCAGATTTTTAACAGCTTGGTTTTAAAACCTGAAATATAAAATAAAAAAAAAGTAAAAGGTTTGAAAAATGCATAGAAGAGAAGATTCTAAATATTCAGGACACGCACATTTTCCATTTTTCGGATGTGATATGTCGGGAATCATGAAGGGAGTTAGTAGAATGATGGATAAGTATATCGGGAAATTTGATGGATGGTTTCCATATGATCTTGAAGAGCGAGAAGACGATTACCTAATTTTAGTTCCCTTACCCGGTTTATCCAAAGAAGATGTAAAAATTTCCTTAATAGAAAATAATCTCAATATATCAACTAAAAAAGTTGAGAAGACTGATGAAAAATCGAATCAGAAATCTCAAAATTCGAACCAAATGCACTGTGAACCACATTCACACACCCATCGTGGTTTTTTGAGATTCTTTCTAAACAATCTATGGCAAAATGGTATAAACATGGATATACCCTTGCCTTCTAACGCAAACGAGAACTCGATTAAACCGAAAATGACAAATGGCCTCTTGAAAATTAGAATAGCAAAAAAAACTCCAAGAAAAGTGGATATTAATGTGGAGGATAATAACCAAAGCAATATCTAAATAAAAAAGGTGGACTTTGAAACCGCTATTCGAGTTGTCCGAAAAAAACACACCGAATAAACTAATTTCAAAAGTCCAACTTAAATATTTTTTTTTTCGTTTTTATACTTTGTTCCAGATTGGAATTATTTTAGCTCGATCCTTGGAAATTATTGATTTATGAAAATTATTTTTCTCTCACTTAGAATAATTAGTATTGTTGAGAAAACACAAAAAGATTATTCTTTGAGGATGCTACTTTTGTTTTTGTTTTCTACTTTCATCTTGATTCTTGTTTGAATGTACGTGTCTATGATGAATATCATGAGAATGAATGTGTTCGTGTTCAAATGGTTGATGTTTATGTACTAATGAATGGTGGATTCCATACTCCTCAGAACTCTGTTTTTCGAATTTTGTAATAGTTTTATGATGGATCTCCTCTTTTTCAAACAAATGAGAATGTATTAATGTCTTATGACGATGGAAATGAATGTGCCTATCGGTTACTACGCATAAAAAACCAATCAAAACGAGTGAAAAAATAAGGATATCTAACCAATTAATAACTTCTTGATTCAGGAAAATTGCAACGATCGCCCCCACAAAAGGAGATGACGAAAAGATAATACTCGTTTTTACGGTTCCTATATATTTTAAGGCTGTAATGAAAAACACAATCGACAAACCAAACGAAAAAAAACCAATAAAAAGAATTAAAAATAATTCACTGAGTTTTATGCTAATTTCTAAATTAAAAAAGAGACCGATTAACAGTGAAGTGGCTCCACCAAAAACGCCTTTAATAGAAGTTATCCTTATAGGAGATTTATTGCCTAAAGTTTGAGTAATGTTGTTATCAATTGCCCAACAAAGACATCCCGCCAAAATGAGGAGGCTTCCTGGAATTGCGAGTGACCCATCAGACATTTGACTCGTTAGGAAGGACCATAAAAATAGAGACATTAAAATTGTGATAATACCTATCCACGCTCTTTTTCCTATTTTCTCGTGAAGAAATATCATTGCTATAATAATCGTGAAAATAACTTCAAAATTTAAGAAAAGCGAGGTATAAAACGCACTAATCATCATTAATCCAAAGAAAATCAATAATGGAGCTAAAATACTGCCAGTTAAAATAATTATGATAAGTTTTGGAGTATCTTTTACTTTAATTGGTTCGTAAATACTATTAAATTTGAAACTTAACGACAATAATAGTCCAGAGGTAAGATAAATCCACCCTGACAGAATTAAAGGATGTAAGTCAGATAATAAAATCTTATTTATTGGAGTAGAAATCCCATAAAAAATCATTGATAATATTACCATAATATATCCGATATACTCCTTTTTGATCTTTCTTAACATTAAGAATGGTATAACCGCTTTAGTTAATAAATTCTATATTAATAAAATAGAATGAAATTTACCTTGGGATGATTTGTGTTATTCATGTAATATAATGATATTTATCTCTATACTCTTAAAATAATCTTAACAACAAAAATAATAAAAAGGTGTTATGCAAGAAATATGAAATTAATTACCTGCCACCTGCCTGAAAAGATCCGACTGAATGTTTGATCTCAGGACGCTTATTTGGCGGGGATTGAGGAATTAGTCCATAAGAATATGTATCCGAATCGCTCCGAAGTTATTCGAGTAGCTATAAGAGACTTGCTAAAAAGCGAACTCTCTTCTCTCTTACGTGATAACTAGGAAATCTTCATTTTCTTTTTATTTTTATTTCATTTTAACTTTTTACACATTTCAAATGAAGTTCAGAATTATATCATAATTCTAATTAGCTAATTAATTTTTACTGAGGAAATCTTTTCATCTTTCAAGCAATATACTGAAAAAATAAAAAATGAAATTTTTTATTACGAGTATTCTTTCTTAAAGTGATGGTTTATTCTCACAATGATTTCAAATACATCGATATGCATACTCATTTTTTTCCTAAAAATATCTTTCGAGCCATATGGAACCTATTTGAATCAAAAGATGACCAAGGAAAAGTTCTTGGATGGCCTATAAATTATAAACATTCAACAGAGGAACTGGTCAAATTTTTAAAAGATAAGAATGTAAGAGAATATACCACATATAATTATGCTCATAAAAAGGGAGTAGCTAAATTTATAAATAGCTGGACGATTGAATTTGTAAAAAATCACAAAAAAGCGATACCCTTTGGTTGTGTATTTCCAGAAGACGAGGACAGACTCGAATATGTGATTAATTTATTTGAAGATCATAATTTTAAGGGAATTAAATTACAACCGTTAGTCCAAAACTTTTACTTAGACGATGAGAGAATGCACGACATTTATAAAGAAATAATTGATAGAAATAAGTGGCTTACGGTTCACGCGGGAACTGCTCCTTACACAAATAAATATCTAGGCTTTAGAAATTTTCTTTCTTTTATCAAAAAGTTTCCAAATATAAATGTAATTGTAGCTCACTTAGGTACCTACGAATATGAGGATTTTTTTAGCTTAATAGACCGATACGAGAATTTATATTTAGATACCTCGATGGTGTATGTTCCAGAAGAAATTTATTATCGATGGAAGCGAAATTTTAAACATCCTAGTTCAGAATTGTTGGAGTCAAACCAAGAAAGGCTATTATACGGTAGCGACTTTCCTAATATTCCCTTTGACTACGAACAATCTTCAAAGGGATTATTGAAATTAGAGCTTCCAAAATCCTTTTACAGAAATATTTTTTACGGAAATGCTAAAAAGATATTAAAAAATAGGAAAAAATCATAATAAATATAAGCTTAAGGCCATTATAAACATCCCTCCGACGATTCCGATGATGGAAGAGTTTTCATTTCCAAAACAATGACCGACCGGGAGAAGCTCGTCAATTGAAACATATATCATAATACCTGCTACTATAACAAGGAGAGCTACTAATATTGCATCAGTAATAAATTGAATGAATATAATTCCAAAAATAAAAGCACCAATAGGTTCGCTCATTCCCGATAAAAAAGCCATGAAAAATGCTTTTTTTCTATTTCCTTCGTTTGCGCAATTAGGTACGGCAACAGCTATACCCTCTGGTATATTATGAATGGCAATAGCTATAGCTAAAATTAGTCCCAGCTCTATACTTTCTAGCGTACCTACTAGTGTAGCCATTCCTTCGGGGATATTATGGATAAAAATCCCTAAAAATACAAAAAATGACGTTTGCTCTAATCTCTCGTTAATTGTACATTCTTCTTTAAAGTAATTCTTGTCAATATGATATTTATGGGATATTGCCATATCAATTACAAACATTATCCCCATGCCCACAAAAAGAAATAGCGTCCCTCCAAGGATTCCGAAAAAATCAATGCCCTCTCCAAGCAATTCGACAAAAGAAATAAAGAGCATTACGCCAGCACTGAATCCCATTATAAAAGAAAGAAATTTTGGACCCGGTTCTTTGAAAAATAAAGCGAATAGCCCACCAATTGAAGTTGAAAGTCCAGCAATTAGACTAAGTATAATCGCAAAGATGAATCTTTCAATCATTAAAAATGATTTGTATTAAAAATTATTTAAGCTTATTCTTATAAATTATCAAAATTCGATATCTTTTCTTCTTATTTCCATAATAGTCCTAAAAAGCTCTCTGAAATTGATAAAAGATCAATTTCAAAATAATCTCGTACGATTTCGACAAGAAAATTCATATAACTCGTATTTAATTTGATATCGAAAATTTTTTCCAACTCGTTCGAGAGTTTTAGTATGTTTATTTGACCTTTATCGTCTTTAGAATTTACAAGTTCGACTATTTGACTTGCGTATTTATATGATTTATATATTTCATTTTTAAAGAGCAACAAGCTATGATTTAAATTATCGTCAATTAAAAAATTTCCAACTATTTGTTTCTCTACTTGTAATTTTTTTGGATTGAAAAAGTTCTTGGGATTATTGAGAAGTTTAGAACCGCCTATTACTAAAC
>WJKD01000382.1 GCA_014729315.1 Promethearchaeota archaeon
AACTCCTTCCTCCTCCATGACTTGAGCTAACCTTAATCCAAAAGAGGGGATCGCATGAAAGGAAGTTACTTTAAAAGTTTTAAAGAATTCTAGCTGTCGCGCAGTTTTTCCTGGTCCGAAAGGAATCAACATAGCCCCCAGGACAGTACAGCCCTGAGCGTAACCAAAACCGCCGGTAAACAATCCTGCAGATGTCGTATTTTGAAACACATCGGCTTTTGTCATCCCGATAGCACCTAAATTCCGCGCACACAAGTAACTCCAATTATCAAGATCGTTTTGGGTGTAGAATCCGCAGGTGGGACGGTGCCCCGAAGTGCCGCTTGTAGCGTGCATTCTTACAATATCCTCTTTAGGTACACATAATAATTTGTCAGGGAAACTATCTAAGAAATCGCTTTTGTCCATATAAGATATTTTTTTAAAATCTTCGATAGTTTTCAAATCATCGGGAGTAATTCCTTTTTCTTTATAGCGTTTATTTAAAAATGGAATATTATTGTATAGGATATTGAGAGTCCATCTTCCTCTCTTTACAAAATTTTTCTCTAGATCTTTCCAAGAAGTTTTTTCTCGCTTTTCGTCAAAATAATTATATTTCATATTAATCAGTACTCTAAAAGCTTCGAATATAATAATAATAAATTATATAGATTAAAATAAAAATCATATAGAAATAGTTCAATTTTCGTTTATTTTTCGTATTATTTGTTGTCTTCTTAACAATCATTAATTTCGCTAAAAAAAATCTTTGAAAATCGGAAAAAGGAAGGATGTAAAGAAAATTAAATGAAAAAGAATAAGAGCAAACAAAAATAAAATTATTTTTCTTAAATCCTTTACTATGGAACAGAGAATACTTAGAGATCATAATAATATATGAAAAACAAAACATTCTACGAAAAGCATATCAACTTCGCACAAAGAAATAGATCGGAATATTACATTTCGCCGGGTATAAAATGTAAATTCGATTTAATTATAGAGAATGTTGGCTCTAGCAGAACTTTTTCAAATGCTTTGGATTTAGGTTCTTCGGGCAATTCTATATTGTATTTCATAGATAATATCAAACACAAGTCGTATTTTGATATTGCTCTTTTACCTTTAAGGCAATACCGGAGATTTAAGTTATTCTCAGGCGACAGAGTGGAGAAAGTCGATAACTCCCATCCTTTATGCGGTGATATAACAAAACTGCCTTATAGAGATACTAGTTTTGATTTCATTAGCGCTTTAGATGTATTGGAACATGTCAAAGACCATAAAATCGCAATTTCGGAAATCAGTCGAGTTTTAAAAAAAGGAGCAATAGGAATTATAACTGTTCCTCATAGAATGAAATACTATACAGGTCAAGATAGATTAATAGGACATTATCGACGATACGAAATTGAAGAACTTATAGAAATATTGGAAAAATCAAATCTGAAAGTTCTCAATGTTTTTGGTGTCTACGGAAGATTAATGCGAGTTGCCGACATTCAGTCTTCAGACCCTCAGAAGGTTGAAAAAACAATCTCGAATCTAAGGAAAATGTTTATCTCTAACTTGACCTTCCGTAAGGTTTGGTCAATTATCGTATTTTTTATATCTAAAATTATGAAGATGGATGCTAAATATACTCCGATTAAACAAATAATGAATATCGCTATACTTTTTAAGAAATGAAGAGTATAAATATAGATAATTTACCTCTTTTTAGTCATAAGTGTGGAATGGAATAGGTTAAAAAAATTTATAAGTAATAGTAACAATGATTTCTCATAGTAACATTTATCAATATACATTAATTTTGATTTTATCATATGAACCCAAAAAAAGTAAACGATGATGAGATTCTTCGATATTTAGAAAATCATACATATGACGAAACCCAACGAAAGTTTGGTATTTCTCGTATGACAGTTGCACGCGTTAAAAAAAGAAATAAAGTGATTATAATGCCAAATAGAATAAATTTAGCCATTGTAGGAATAGGAAATGCTGCTTCAGCATTAATTCAAGGAATTGAGTATTATAAATCAAGGGCAGATAATATTGGTTTTTTACATCCCACATTTGCCGGATACCATATTTCAGATATTAAAATAACCGCTGCGTTTGATATATCTGAGAGAAAAGTAAATAAACCTCTAAATGAAGCACTTAAGGAAAACGAATTGGATCTTATTACTAATTTAGAGAACCAAAATACGATAGTGTTTATGGGAGAAATTAAGGACGGTGTGATAAAAGAAACAGAGAAATTAATAAACCCTTCAGCTGAAAAGGCAGTAAATATTGCAAAAATACTTGAAGAGACCGACACCGAAATTTTATTATGCCTACTACCTTCTGGAGCAGATGAAGCAGTATTACATTACGCAGAACAGGCTCTTAAAGCAAATTGTGCATTTATTAATGCCACTCCAACCAATATCGCTACTGATAAAAATCTAACTCAAAAATTCCACGATAAAGGACTACCACTAATTGGGGATGATTTACAAGATCAGTTTGGTGCCACAATTGTCCACAAGTTAATCCTCAAACAAATGATTGATCAAGGGGTTAAAGTTAAAGAAAGTTATGCGTTAGACGTAGGCGGTGGTTTAGAATCATTAAATACTATACATAGAACGCGTCATACTAAAAGAGAGATAAAGACTAAATCAGTTTCAGCATCGTTGAATATTGACGCACCGATCGTTGCCGGAACCTCTGATTTTGTCCCGCATTTAGGGAACTCCCGTAATTCAATGCTATGGTTAAGAGGGAAAGGATTTTTAGGAAGTGAAATAGTTATGGATATAAAAATACAAACGGAAGATGGGCCAAATGGGGGAGCAATTTTAGCAGACGTTATAAGAGCTACTAAGATTGCCCTTCAGCGAGGTGCGGTTGGTGCGATTAACGAGATTTCCGCTTATGGGTTTAAAAATCCTCCAAGAAGGATTGACTCACCTCAAAAAGCAATTGAAAATTTAGCTAACTTTATCATGGGGGTTCGATAGAAAAAAATGACAAAAAATAAAGAAATAAAAGTTGCTCTCGCAGGAGTAGGAAATGTGGCAGCCGCTCTGGTAATGGGTATAGAATATTACAAGAATATAAAAGAAGAAGATCTATACGAGGCGGGATTAATGAATGCTTCTATCGGGGGGTATTTACCTTCTGATATTAAAATTGTCGCCGGATTTGATGTTTCAACAACTAAAATAAATAAACCTATTTCTGAGGCGATATACGCACCACCTAACTTATGTCAACCAATAATATCCCAAGAAGATATGCCAAAATGCAACGCAGTATGCTATCCGGCTCCAATCCTAGATGGTTGTTATAAAACTCATAACCACGAAGGAAGTATTATGTATAATACTTACGAATATTTTCGCGCCTACGACGAAAAAGAAATTGAACCCGTCAATGTGGCTCAAATACTTAAAGAAACAAATACCGAAATATTAATTAATCTACTTCCTGTAGGGAGTTACGAAGCATCCAGATTTTATGCTCAAGCTGCTTTAGACGCTGGTTGTGCCTTTATTAATGGAATTCCAGAATTTATAATATCAGAAAGATTAGAAGGCGATAAAGATTGGGTTGGGGAGTTTGAAAAAAAAGGTTTACCATGTGCAGGAGATGACATTAAATCGCAGATTGGTGCGACTATCTTACATCGAATGCTTGCCAAACTTTTTCTGGATCGGGGTGTAATAATTAGAGACACATATCAACTGAATATTGGAGGTAATGGAGATTTTTATAATATGAAATCCGAAACAAGGTTAAAGACAAAAAGAAAATCAAAAACATCTGCAGTCACCAGTGTCCTTCCTTATGGGAACGAAGTGAATTGTAGAATTGGTCCGAGTGATTATGTTCCATTTTTGGAAGATAAAAAAATCTGTTATATCAGAGTTGATGGAATCACTTTCGGAGGTCTTCCTTTGGTTTGCGATCTTAAATTGCGTGTGGAGGATTCACCAAACTCAGCGGGTCTTATGATTGATCTTATTCGAGAGACTAGAATTGCATTAGATAGAGGGATCGCAGGGAGGCTAGAGAGCATCAGTTCTTTCAGTTTTAAACATCCTCATATTCAGCCACCTTCTGATTTAGAAGCAAAGAAATGGGTTGACGAATATATTGAGGGAAAAAGAGAGAGGTAAACTTCTTCATGTTTGAAGGCTATAAATAAATCTAAAAATTAGAAGATTTAAGATTAAAAATTTACAAAAATGATTATATTTTTACGAATATTCGTTTTTCATTTGTTCAAAAAGATTTTTATATTCATCGATGTATTTCTCTTCGTTAGTGTTTTCGATTTTTTCTACGAGCTCAATTGATTTTTTTAACACATCAGCTCGTTTCTTTATTTTCTGGAGGAAAAAATCTTTATTGAACTTACCTTTCGTCATCGTAAGCTGATCCTTCATTTCATTAATAGAATTTTCCATTTGATTTTCTACTTCAATGACCTTATCAAAAACGCCCAGCATAAGTTCCTTTTTACGAGCCTCAAGCATTTTACAATTATCGCAAACTATTTCTGTCAGTTGTTCGCTCTGACCTTTTTGTAACATAAATGGATTGCCACATCTCTCGCAAGGCTTCAATTCTAGAATGGGCATTTCATCGTTATTGTTCCCCATCTTGTATCTTCCCCATAACTAATAACTAATATTAATATCAATTATGTTTTTAATTTAAGTATTTTCCAAGTACTAATCGTTTTTAACTAATTTAACTTTGATGAAATAGACTCTTTCGATGTTTTTAAAAATAGAAGAGAAAAAAAAGGATCATTAGTATTAACGGTTTAAAAATGTCAACCAAGACCTAATAAGGATAATACAATCATCGCTATTCCGCTAAAGACAGCTAAACAAATCGCCCAGTAGCGTTTTGGTGCGAGCTCAGGAGCGTTTTTCTTGAGTTCTTGATACGAAACAATAATAGGTATGATGTACACAAGACCTAGTATTGGTCCAGTGAGAATTCCAGACATCGAAAATAGCCACATTGGTCTTGCTATGATAAATATAAATATTAGCGGCAAAGAAGCAAAGAATACTAAACAAATCCTGAAGACAGCCACTTTACTAATTTTAAATCGTTTATGAACACCGAGCTTTTCTAAAGCCTCCTCCCATAGCCTTGAGAATCCGTAAAATGGACCTATAACAGAACTAAAGAGAGCAAAGATTCCACATAAGATAAATAAAATTCCAGACCATTCACCATAGGTTGATGTAAAGATTATAACCATTTGTGGTATAAGGTCCCAACCTTCGGGTCTTGAACCTTCTACATGCAAGGTTTGTGCAGCAGCGACCCAGATAAACATAGAAAAAATAGTTAAAATTGTCGCCGAAACAAGATTCTGGTAAAGAACCACATCTTTCCATCCCTTAAGTCGTCTTTTCTCTTCTGTTGTCAAATCTTCAGGTTTAAGGTCATAACCTTTAGCGGAAGCTTCAAACATACCCATCTGTTTATCTTTTGCGTACCAAATATAAGATACGGTGGGACCAAAACCCGCTCCCAGGACTACAAAGAGTACGGCAATTGTCATGATTCCAGAAGATGTTTCAAGACCTTTTATTGGCCCAGGTAAATTAGGAGAGAACCCAACAACCCATTGATCCCAAGGTGGCCAAAATAATAATGTAACGATTACTATGAGTGATAAAAACAACCATAATAATACAGTGGCTGTCTTTTCGAGCAAGTTATACGATCTAGTAACAACTATCAAAAAGCCAACTACTAAAACAACAACAACCCATATGTATACATTTGTCGGAAATAAGAAATTTATTGTTCCGGCCGTTTGACCCAACAGTCCTGCAAGCATCATCGAATGAAGGATACACCCTAACATCAAAAAGAAAAACATCCATCTAAGCCATTTTTTTTCCCATGAAGTTTCTAAGAATGTTTTTCCCCTTACTACACCATATTGAACCAAATAATATTGTCCAAAAATTTTTACATAAGCAATGAGTGGAACTAAAAAGAGTGCCTTCATTCCAAGATAAGCCCCTAACAGTGGGACCGTTATTAATTCTCCACCACCTATTTGAGCAGCGGTAAAAATAAAAGCAGGTCCTAAATACTTCATGAACGCTTTAAATGATAATGGAGGTTCAGAGATTCGAGGTTCTGGAGATGAGGCATTGGTATCGGTGATTGCATTTTTATTGATACTCATTTTTTATTAATCTACTGATTTAATGTTTATGATTAATCTAAATACTGTGTTAGTGATTAAGGAAAATGTTAGCAAAATTTAAAGATTCTTATTCCTTAGCATTCCATTCTTGGAGAATTAACTTATCATTTATTAATAATTTCAATTTATTTTACATAAAAAAATCTAATTCAAACTCTTGCATTATTATTTTGTATCTGTGAGCATCATTATACAAAAAAGTTATAATATATTCTTCTCTTTCCCTAATAATGGAGGATATATTCAGTATAATAATTATTCTAATTATACTGGGATTTTTAGTCGGAACAATAGCATCAATTGTTGGTATTGGCGGAGGGGTGTTATTTGTACCAATATTATTACTCATCTATCGGATGCCAATTACGATGGCCATTGATACTTCAACATTTATAATTCTTATCTCTTCTGGAGTAGGATTTTTTACATACTTAAAAGATCGTCGGATTGATCTCAAAGCAACGGTTATTTTTGCATCCTTTTCGATTTTAGGAGGCTTAAGCTGTATGTTTTTTTTGCTATTTGTCAAAATCGAAGATTTCATATTAAGAATGTTGTTTGCCACCCTTCTATTGATAGCAGGATTAAATGTGATTTATAAGTCAAAAATTTGGTTGAAAAAAAAGCAACCAGAGGCAGCGGAAAAAGAATTTTCGTTGTTGGATCACGATTATAGAACAAATTTAGCAAAAGCAATACCGCTTTTTTTTATGGCTGGATTTACTGCTTATCTATTGGGGATTGGAGGAGGAGTAATAAATACCCCCGTACTTCATATCGTATTGGGCTATCCCATTCATAACTCAACCGCAATGTCAACGGGAATCATCTTTTTTACGGCAATCGTTAATACTATTTTAAAGGCATTTGTTGGCCAAATTAATTATATAGTAGGATTATTTATAGCCATAGGCGCTGTGTTCGGTGCGTTTTTTGGCGCTAAAATATCGGGAAAAATGCCGAAAAAGCAACTCCAAATTGTCGTTGCTATAGTCCTAATAATAGTCGCTATAAGAATGTATTTCTAATCCCTTTCTTTTTATTCGAGTTTATTTCTAATGTTAATAGAATTTTTTTTTAGCTTATAATCATTTTTCGAATATATTTAATAATAAAGTTTTTGAAAGTAATTTAAGATGTCGAGAAGAATTGACCTTTTGAGATTGGACTATATCTTTAGCGTGATGGTTCCCATGTTGATTGCTATTTATCTTAATAACCTAAATCCTTTAAAGCACATAGATATACTCGTGGGATTCGCAATGCTGGCGGTTACGGGAAATACATGGAATGATGTAATAGATATGAAAGATCCTACGGAGATAGATACTTTAGAGCGAGTGAAAGGATATCATCCAAAGGAAATTTTCACGATTGGTTTTGTAAGCTTTATTTTAGGTATCACGCTTTTAATTCGCACTTGCGTAGTTCACCCGATAAATGGTTTATTCTTATTAATTATCGTTGTAATGGTATTATTATACTGCAAATGGTTAAAACCAATTCCTATCGTCAATCATGTCTTTTTGGGGGCGTCTCACGTTATTTTTCCTTATTTGATGATAAAAGTGGATGCTGGAGTTCCTATGATGTCTCAAGTCGAATGGTTATTAATGTTAAGCTTTTTTACTTTTGCTATCACAGGCCAATTCGTCCACGAAGTAATTGACGGTGATTCTTTACGGAAATATTTGTCTTTAAGACAATGTCAAATTGTAATTTGGACCTCCTCAATAATTTCTTTAGTTCTTGGAGTATGGGCGTTCATCTTTTTAGAACAATTCTACTTTTTGCCTTTTGTATTTTTGCCTATCGGGACATTATACACATTTCGACATCCAACAGAGTCCACGCGGGGGGTGAAGGACATAGGTATTCTTATAGGAAACTTTCTTTTAGTTTATTTTGTCTGTCTTATAATTCTTCAAATGGTTGAGGTTATTTGAAATATTTCCAAGAAAAAGACTTATATTTATTTAGGTTTAATTTCATATAAGTTAAACAATTTGAATTATATATAACGAGCTAAAAATGAACGATATAGAACCCATTGGGTTTGATTTTTTTTCTCCATTCAACGATGAAGCCTGCACATTGTGCGGAGAATGTTTTAGCAATTGTCCCATCGTCGATCTAAGCGTTGAAGAAGCAATTAAAGAAATGGAAAAATTGAGATCAAATCAAGAAACGGATTATATTCTAGAAAAATGTCAAAGTTGTTTTACATGTAATATTTACTGTCCTGAAGATGCCCATCCAACTTCTTTAATTCTCAAAAGATGGAACGAACTCTATGAAAAAGAAGGACTTAAAAAGCGAGGGAAGTATTACATAACACATTATCCCCAATATCCTAATTTTCGGAGCTACGTAATGGAAAGATTACCTCAAGAAACCAAAAAGTTAGTAAAATCCTGGGCCGATTTAACCCCACTTAAAGGAGATACATTGACGTATCCTGGTTGTAATGTTATCACCTACGCTGAGCTAACGCAAGCAAGCTTTTTTAAAAATCTGGAGATACGAGGCAGACTTGAATACTGTTGTGGTGAAACTCTATTTAGAACAGGATATAGAAAAGAATTATTTAATGTGACCAAGAGATTGGATAAATGGTTTAACAATTTAAAACCAAAACATCTTTTGGTTCTCTGCACTGCGGGTACGAATGTTTTTAAAAATGTCTTACCTCATTATGGTTTAACATATAAGTTTGAGTCCATAAAATCTTATATCCAATTTCTTTGGGAAAAAATTCAATCTGGCGAAATAAAAATCACTAACAAATTAGATTTAACGGTGACTATCCAAGAATCTTGCTACGCAAAAATGTTTGGAGACGAATATATGGATTTACCGAGGAAAATATTAAACACATTAGGCGTAAAAATAGTTGAAATTGACGCAATTAGAGAAGATATGAGATGTTGCGGAATTGGGGGTGGTTTTTCCTTAGAAGCGGCATATCACCCTTTAAAAATAAGATCTTCAGCAGTGAGAAATCTAAAAGAGTTCCAAAAAACCAAAGCGGATGCTGTTTGCGTTTATTGCGCGGGATGTTTGGCAACATTAACATCAGCTGAAAAATTATCACTCAAAAATATAAAAGTCTACCACATTGTAGAACTTATTCAAATGGCGATTGAGGAAGAACCAAGCTTAACTCAAGAGGCTAAGAAGAAGAGAGCTAAAGACTTTTTCTGGGGAATAGTAAAAAATCAATTTCCTAAAGTAGGATCTAAAAAAACATTCAAGATAGCTGATATCCCAGAAGATCCTCCACCATATGGAGATGCATGGTAAGAATGGTTATTAGAGAAAGAACTTCTATTTTTAGAGAAGATCTATGCGATTTATGTGGTGAATGTCTTCACCAGTGTCCCGTTTTGCACTTGCCTTATGATGAAGCAAAGAAGGAAGTGAAGCGATTAATTGACGGAGAGGAATCCCAATATGCGCTTTCAAAGTGCAATACATGTTTTAGTTGTAATATCTATTGCCCTCAGAACGCCAATCCCTATCAATTAATTTTGGAACGATGGAATGATGCCTATAAAAAAGGAGGAGCACCGCCCCTATATAAATTTGTATGTCCAACCGAAGAGCCAAATATTTGGCAACTACTTAATCTATTTTTAAGTGAGAAAGAAAAAAAATGGATTCTCAAATGGGTCACTTATACGCCCAAACCAGGCGACAGAGTTCTTCTTATTGGCAACTATACTCATTTATTTCCTTTCATCATCGGCGGAAGTCATCTTTTGGATAATTTTGTTCCTATTTCAAGAGTAGACCAATGGGAGGGAGGAGCCTATCTCTATCAAGGGGGTTATCTGGATGTAGTCCAGAAGATCGCACAAAGATGTAAACAAGATTTTGAGCGGTGGGGAATAAAACAAGTGGCTCACACATTAGACGCCGTGGAATATATTTTTTCAGAAGTCCATCCAAAAGAAATGGGCGTAATTCACACCCCTGCGATAATCAATTTTAACGAATGGATTATCAAAAAAGTAAGAACGGGAGATATAACGATTAAAAACAAATTGAACTTAAAAGTGACTATTCATGATAATTGCTATTCTAAGTGTATCAGCGGGAAATATTGGTCTACTCCCAGAGAATTATTAAAGCTATGTGGATGTGATGTCAAGGAGATGAGGCATATCAAGAAAGACTCTTTATGCTGTGGTTTTGGCGCAGGAGCCTCTTGGGTTAAAAATATTGCAATTCCGTTTGATATTATCTCAGAAGGTATAAAAAAGTTTAGAGAGGCTGAAGCAACAGGTGCCAATGCCTTGATATCTTATTGTGGTGGTTGTATTTACCTTTTATGGGCGACAAAAGTCTTGATGAATAGTAAAATTAATTTATACCACCTTATTGAAGTAGTGCGAATGGGTATGGGAGAGGATCTAAATTATCCAGAAGATCACATAAGCCGAGCATGGGACATTATTGCGATAATTACTTATCAGCTTATAGTTTCAATGTTTCAGAAGAATTTTTATATCAAAAAGATTACTTATGACAAGAAAATGAGCACATTCTGGCCTAAAAAATATCTTCTCCTAAGATTTATGAGAAAACTTTTGGATATATATATTATAAAATGGGTTTTTTCTAAGTTTTTCTTAAGTTCGATAAGATTTATGAAAACCCGATAAAGGAATAAATTATAAAAGTTCTAATCGTAAATAAATTAAGTTTAATATAAAGTAAACCAATATAGTAATAAGGAAATTCACAATTCTAAAAATCTGATTTCTATGGTGAAAGTTAAGGACATTAAAAATATATTGGAAGAATACATGTTAGACGCAGATGCAAAATTCAGCGAAATCAAACCTTATCTTCGTAGTTCGTTTGATTGGGAAATCGATCCGCTGAAAAACAACGAGTTCATGATTCGAGGTATAATTATCGACGATAATAAAAAAGTGAGCGAAATTCTAGAATCGCATCTTCCTGAAGAATCTATTGTGTATAAAGAAGTTTAAGGTATCAAAAAGTAAGATATATTAACCAATTACCTTATTGGCAATAATAAAATACTCCAAAATTTTTAAAAATCTAATTGCTTTATTAATTTTATATTTCAGATTAATCCAATCTAATTTAAAGGTCTTATTTCCTAAGTTTATACGATATTCAAACGAAATGTCAAGGTTAGATATTAATGAACAATAAATCAAGTCGTAGATGTTATAATTGTCAAAGTCCTTTAATATATTCGGATTTTATCCGAACCAATCGAGTAGAATATTCAAAAAAAACACTTGATGGTTTATGGAACTTAAATATTGTTGAACTTTATTGTTGTGCGTGTTTTAAAGCATTTAAAAAAAAATTAGAGTTAGAAGAACTTAAAGACAAACTCTTTCCCAGATATTGTGCTATTTGTAGAAAAAAACTTGAGCTTCACGAGCCTCCATAGATATATCAAGCCTTTCCTATGAATTTTTTACTCATCATATGGATAAATTCCCGATCTAATCTCTATTGCGGCCAATGTGCTCAAACTATTTTCTCGGCAAAAGAATTCGCCGATAAACAAGCTAAAATCGAGAGGAAAGAAAAGTTTTCTGCGGAATATCAATCTATAATTGAGGAAGGACGAAATAAAATAAAAAAAGTTCACGCAAAATTGCCTAGTGCCGAATTAGCCTTTCTTAATGACTTAGAAAACGATTTAGGTTTTTCAATACCATTTTGTCCAAAAATTGGGCATGATTCGTATGGTTTTAGCGTGTTTCAAAACCATATTTCTGCTCTTGGTCTTAACAATTGCGATTTAAGAGATGTATCCCCGAAAATAAAGAATCTTAAATGCCTAAGAAAGCTGGTTCTAAACAATAACGATTTGGTGTCCATCCCGAACGCTTTTAAACATCTTAGATCTTTAAGAATTTTGCTTTTGGAAAATAACAACATCGGAAATATCCCTCCTTTTCTAGGATCGTTAGCCTATCTCAAAGATTTAAATCTATGGGGAAATTTAGTAGATTATATCCCTAAGCACATCACTTCCTTTGCTTCGCTTAAGTATCTTAATTTAAGTTATAATTCAATATCTAATTTTCCAGATTTTTTATTCGAGCATAAGTCATTAAGATTTTTATACTTGATTGGAAACTTTATTGAAAAACTACCCCAGAGAATATATAAGCGAAATCATAATAATTTGAAAGTTATCTTATAGGTCAAATATAGCAATCTATTCTTATGAAAAATCGGAATAAAAGCTTCCTAAGAAAGGCAAAATACCAAGAAGAAGTAAACCACAAATTTACTCAATGTTTAACCTGCGAAAGAAAGTGTAAAATAGAAAGAGGAAAGGTGGGATATTGTCAGACCAGAAAAAATGTCGGCGGAGTAATTTATTCGCTCGTCTATGGGTGTATTCCGACTATATCGAAAAATCCTATCGAGAAAAAACCCTTATATCACTTTTTTCCCGGTTCTAAAGCTCTTACTATCGGAACTTACGGATGTAATTTTAGTTGTTTTTGGTGTCAAAATCATCACATCTCTCATCCAGACCAGAAAATCTCTTTAAGAGTATATCAGGAAAAAGAATACCTTTCTCCAGCGGATTTTGTAAAAATAGCTAAAGAAAAAAAATGTCAAGGAACTTCGATATCCTTTAACGAGCCTACTTTACTTTTTGAATATTCTTTAGATATTTTTAAATTAGCGAAAGAAAATGGACTATATAACACCTATGTGTCGAATGGGTATATGACGGAATTCATTCTTCGAGATCTGATTGATTCAGGACTTGATGCAATAAATATCGATATTAAAGGAAACCAAAAGATGGTCAGGAAATATTGCGGAGCCGATGTGGAAAAAGTCTGGCGGAACGCCAAGATAATTAAAGAATCAGGAATCCATGTAGAAATTACTACGCTTTTAATTGATGGTTTAAATTCTAATGAAGAATTTATTAAAGCTATTTCAGAACGAATATGTAAAGAATTAGGTGAATGCACACCATATCATTTATCGAGATTCTTCCCACATTATAAATCTTCTCAAAAAGGGTTTAATCGTCCAACTAGCGTAAAAATTTTACATAAATCGTATAATATCGCAAAACAATCGGGTTTAAAATTCGTGTATTTAGGAAACTTATATGAAGAAAAAAAGATAAATACTGTTTGTCCGAAATGCGGTAAAATCGCTATTAGGAGAGACAATTTCACTGCTAAAGGAATTCGCCTCGATTCCAATGGAAATTGCTCGAATTGCGGATTTCCAATTGCGATTACTTCGTAAAAGATATTTTTGATAATATTTTCTTTCTAATATGACTGAAAAATTTGCTGAAATTAATGGAATCAAAATCTGCTACGAAATTAACGGTCGTGGTTTTCCCTTAGTTTTAATTCACGGATATGGAGGCAAAAAAGAATATTGGTTTGCCGTTAAAGATTTTTTAGCGAGTAAATTTCAACTTATCACTTTTGATCTGCGCAACTCTGGAAAATCTGAGAGACTAAATCAACCCATTACAATGGATGTATTCGCAGAGGATGTAAAATCATTAATCAATTATCTCAATTTAGATCAAATAAATATCGGAGGAACCTCATTGGGAGGAATGATTACTCAAAAATTTATCTTAAAATATCCTGAAAGAGTTAACAAAGCAATATTTATAAACACGCATTATAATGGAAAGATGGGCGAAATAATACTGGAAACTACTAAAGAGCAAGTTAAAAATTTCTCGAGAAACTATGAAAAAAATGAAGATTATTGGGAAGAAGCAAAGTTCTTATTCCATAGAAAGATGAGAAGAGAAATGATGGAAAATCCAAAAAAGAAATTTTATGGAATCTGGACTGCAGAAGATTTGATAGAATTGACGGAAACCAATCCCCCTACCATAGAGGATACGATAAATCAAGGGAACGCGTTTAAAGGTTTCGATACGTACGACCAATTAAAGAATATTCGAAATCCAGTATTACTAATTGCTTCTTCGCACGATCGAATTTTACCAAAATCCCAAATGATTGAAATGCACCATCTTATCCCAAATAGTAGACTGGAAATTATAGAGAAGGCAGGTCATTGGTCGCCCATATCGAGAGCCCCGGAAATTAGTCAAATACTTTTAGATTTCCTAAGCAATTAAAAACAGGCGAGAACATATGTTTATCTAAATTTCTAAAAAATTTATAAATACAAAAGTAAGATCCACTAATAATGACTGAAAGTTATATTCAAGCTAACGGAATTAAAATTTGCTACGAGACCTTTGGTAATATTACTAGATTTCCGATTATCTTAATTCACGGTATTGGAGCCACGAAAGAAACTTGGAAAGCGCAGAGCGAGGGTTTTAACAAAGGATCTATGTGGTTGCTTACGATAAAAGGGGTTTCGTGAAGTCTGATCTCCTTGATATAGCTTATTCGATGAAAATACTAGCCGATGATTTAAAAGGAGCGATAGACGGTCTAAAAATCAAAAAATTCCATTTAATGGGTCGTTCCCGGGGTGGTATGATCACTCAAAACTTCACAATCTTATATCCTGAATATCTCGGGAGGTTAATATTAATGACGACAAACCTTATTTTACCTAATGAAGAAGGCGCAGAGATATTAAAAAAAGGAAGAGAGCAAGAAATCAAACTGTTAATGAAAGATCCAGAAAAATCTTTTTGGAAGAATGCGAGGATTCTATTTCATCAAAAGTATAGAAAAGAAATGAAAAAAAAATCCCGATAAGAAGTTCTACGCTATTTTCTCAACTAACGATTTGATTAAACAAACAACCATAAATCCCTCTCGACCACGATGCATTTCTAACCTCGTCGAGGCAATAAATACTCACGACACAGAGGATAGACTCGGTGAGATTTAGTGTCCCACGCTTTTAATTGCTGCATCTCAGGACAGTTTAACACCAAAATCTGCAATGAAAACTATGAACGAACAAATACCAAATATCAATTTAAAAGTTGTTAAAAACTCGGGACACTATTTACACTTATCTGAAGCCCCTAAAGTTAATTAAGTTATACTTGAGTTTCTCAGGAAGTTATGATTATTTTGCATGAAAAATTACTTACTTTATTAAATAATAGTCATTAAGATTAAATTAGTAATAATTAATATCTCTTTGAATTAACATGACCGAAAAATTTGCTGAAATTAACGGAATTATAATTTGCTACGAAATAAGAGGTCAAGGAGAGCCGATAGTTCTTGTTCATGGATTTGGATCGAGTAAGGAAACTTGGTTGGCTCAAGCTCCAGTTCTCTCTAAGTATTATAAAGTAATTACGTTAGACAACAGAGGAGCAGGTAAATCAGAACGGCCGAATAAAAAATATTCAATGGAAACATTTTCGGATGATATTCAAGGGTTATTAGATCATCTGAAAATCCCAAAAGCTAAAGCGGTTTTAGGTTGGAGCCTTGGAGGGATGATTGTCCAACACTTTGCTTTGAAATATCCAGATAGAGCTGAAAAAATTGGACTTCTATTTACGAATTACAAAGGAACTGGCGGCGAAC
>WJKD01000383.1 GCA_014729315.1 Promethearchaeota archaeon
AATCTATGGAAGTGTTTAATGACGAATTATAGAGTTTAAAGTTTTTGTTTTCGGACATTATCGTGTCAAATGCTTTAGTATAATAGGAGTGTGCCAATTCGAGGTTCAATCTTGCCCTCTTATTATTTTGGTTAGTAATATCATTTAATTGATTAAATATTAATTTAAGCTTTTTTAATATTTCTATAGAATAATTGTAATCACCACAAAACCTCAATACTCTTCCGAAAAGAAATAGAAAATTGTAAGCATCTACATTTGAATATCCTTTTGAATAAAGTTCTTTTAGATTTTCCCTGGCAATCGGATAATCTCCTATCTTAAACGCACATAAGCCTTGTAAATAAAGAGATCTTTCTATATATTCCCTTTTTCCAGTTTCGGATGCAATTTCCTCTAATCTCTTATAATATTTTGTTGCAGCATTGTACTTTTTTAGTTTAACGAGCGCATTGGCAAAAAAATAGATAGATTCTATAGTTAACTCGAAATTATTTTCAGAATGGAATTTTAAATAAGTTTTTTTTAAAAAATTCACCGCTTTTTCAAAATCATTCGCAGAATAAAACTTAATCCCTTTTTCAAAATCCTTTAAAGCTTCACTAAAACTATAATGTTTTAAGTTTAAGTCTGAATCTTTAATTTTTTCCTCAAACTCATATCGTTGCACTGCTTTTTGATAATACTTAATAATAGAGGGATGTTCTTTCTCAATAAATTCCAAACCACAATTATTTACAATTTCTAAATATTTATCAAGATCATCGTCTGTTAGAAAGTCAGGGAATAGAAAACAAACCATAAAGGCATTAGAAATTGTATTGTTTTCCAAACTTTCATTGAATCCTATAAAAATTACAGCTTTCTTCCTTCTATTTCTTATCGGAAGCTTAAAAATTGAGCTTCTAAATTTTTTGATATCATGCTCTTGTGCGTAAAAATTTTGAAATGAAAAAAAAATTTGCATTGTCAAAAGATCAAAATCAATAGGAGAACGTTTTGGATGAAGATCTAAAATACTCGCTCCTGTATATTTATTCCAAGAAGCCGCATAACATAAAACATCAGATTCATACGTCATAGATCTCGTTTAAGAAGTCCTCTTAACGGTGCTCAATAAGAGATTTTTAATGTCTTTATATTTTTGCAATGCTTCGATAATTTTTCCTTTATTTACAGCTTGTAAACCTTGATCGCTCAGTTTGTTAATCTGATCTTCAATTTCTCCGAAATTAGAATTATCGATTAGAATATATTCAAATTCCATTTTCTCTCCTGAAAATGAATTTATTTCCCACTTGAATAATTGTCCTAATTCATCATCCACTAAAAGTCGAGGTACTGTTCTTTTGGGATGTTCAATATAATGATTTAAAGTTAAAGGTATAATATCTTCAATTAAAACCGTATCAAGTGAGTTTTTTTTCCCTTTTACTAAAGCTGTATTAGCCCGGTAGACTTTATTTTGTATTTGAGTTAAATTGAAATGAGTTTTTGTGATAAAGATTTCGTCATTTATAGGAAAAATAATTGTACGAGAGATTCTCCTCCTTAGAGAATATTTGATTAAAATTCCTTGATTTTTTTCAAGAGCCCCGGGGTTCCAAATTATTTCTATTCCATTCTCTGTGAGAACATACTTAGGAAGGCGCTCAACGGGGTTTCCATCATATGTAATTTCTTTAATCTCATAATCATATGGGATGAGATCTCTTAATTCAGATTCGATTATGTCCTTATCGCTCCTGTTTTTAAGCCTTGAATTAACATTAAAAACAATTTCCCCATTATTTTCACTTTTCTCAATCTCCCATTCATCCATTTTTTGAAAAATCTCACCATCTGCAGTAACATACAATAATTTGCTTATTATTGAATTGGATAACTTGACTCGGTGTTCATTTAACAAATAATTAAGTTGTTCCATTCTCTCTTGATTATTTTCCGAAAGATCTCCTATATAATCTTTCACAGAAAATCTTGAGACAATAGGAAGAATTTGGTCCTCGTTTTGTATTATATCTTCTATTTTACTAGCTTCTTTTCTTAAATTTTCGAGCGCTTCTTGCTTTTTCTTAGTTTCTTCTTCCATCTCTTTAGTTAGTTCATCTACTAATTCTACATGTCGCTTTTCCTCGTCCTTGTTGGATATCTCTCTAGCCAATTTAATTATTTCTTCACAATTGTTTATTGCTGCCTTATAGAAGCGATTCTCCTCGTTTCGTCTTCTCTTATCTTTCAATTTAGCTAAATCTAAGTATGCTTGTTTATATTTTATTTCAGCGGCTACTATATCTTTTCTCGTTTTTATCAATTTTTTATCACACATAGGAAGGCTTTCATTTTTCAGCAAATCCAACATAGGATCAATTCTTGAAAGCGCTTCTTTAAAAGAATTCTGTTCTTTCAATGAAATACTTTCTTCTACTGCTACATCGACTTTCTGGCAAATTTCAAATTTTCTTTTCTGTTCCTGATATTGATTTTCGTGTGAATTCCATTTTAATTTCATATCTTTTGAATATACATCGGATAAGTGGGACTTTGCACTTTCTATTATTTTTCCGACTTCTGTAATTTCATTATTTTCTAAATGACTGATAAACTTAGATTCTAATTTTTTCAATTCAGTTTCCAATTTTTCTTGTTTCGATTTAAATTCGCCCCAATACTCTTTTTCTTTCGAAATTAGTTCTTTCACATTAGGTAGCTCGTTTAGATTTCTTATGTTTAGATACTTAGTTTTGAATTTATCAATTAGTGAGTGAGCTTCTGGGATTTGGTTTTTCGCAATTAATTTTTGAAATCTATCATTAATAATTTTAAAATTTTCTTTAATAATCTTTATCTGATCTTTTTCAGCTATCTTGCGATTTATTTCTTCTATAAAATCTTTTTGTTCCTTTACAATTGATTTTAAATCAGCTTCCTTTGCTAAGTTAATAATATTATTAGCAACTTTTTTGGCATCGCTAAATTCTCCAATCATAAAATGATTATTTGCGACGACTCTCATGTTATCGATTTCGTCTAAAATTTTCACTTTTGTTTTTTTATCCTGGAGGGTTTTACTTTCTTTATTATTATCAGAAATTTTACTTTGATCTTCTTGTTTTTCATCCTTATCTGAATTCATGCTATTCATACTCCTTATTTAGGCAAATTTTGATTTATTTGTTATAATCTTCTAGTAGATCAATAATCTCATCGTATATATTCAATGCCTCTGTCAAATTCCCATTATAGAGAGTCTTTAATCCTTTTTTCCCCAAATCATTTACATTAATCTTTAATTCCTCTAAGCGATATAGTTCTAATAATCGATATTGATATTCCAAAGTTTTAGCGTCCATGGTACCAATATTCCATTTTATTAACTCGCCCAATTTAGAACTCGTGGTTTCTGCTGGCGAAATTTCTTTTGGTTCCTTAATGAAATGAAGATAATATAATGGAATTATATCTTCCACAACAACACCATTAATAGTCTCTCCAAAGTTATTTGAGAATGGAAGGCTCGCTTCAAATAATCCCTCGAGTCTTAAAGGACTCAAATTTGAATGGGTTTTGATTATTTTCAATTTCCCTCTTAACATGAAGATTATCGTGCGGGACACCCTTCTCCTTAAATCATAATTAATTTCTGTCTTTTCATTTGGAGGAATGTTCTGCAGTTGCCAATTAAGTTCCATTCCCTCTTCAGTAAGTATTTTATTGGGAAGTTCTTTAACTTCTTTACCATTTAATTCAACTTCAGTAATTTCGTAATTATATGGAATTAGATCTTTTATGATTGCCTCCTCAATATAATCGTCAAAGGGATTAACTAGTTCTGATCGAAAAGAATATTCAATCTTTTTCACTTCGTCATCCTTTTCTTCTGTTTGTTCTTTTTGCTTAATCTCGCTAACCTGCTCCGTTTCTAAGAGTTCACCAGACTTACTTCTTATTATTGTTTTATTTTTAATCTCGTTTTTTACTTCAACGCGATGGGCATTAAGCAAATTACCTACTTTTCTTAGAGTTTCGTTAACATCGTCCGACAGATCTCCTAACATCTCGTCCACAGAAAGCTCTTCAATTAGAGGTAGCACATTTTCTTCTGGTTCGATTATGCCTTTTAGTTCTTCTGCTTGTTTCTTTAACTCTGCTCTTTTCTTCCTATTTTCTTTTTCTGATTTTTCTTTAAGTGCCTTTAAATCATTTAATCTTTGCTTATATTCAAAGGCGATGTTATTCTGATTAACCTCTTGAGCGAGTTCAATAATTTTTTCACAATTACTAATCGCAGCTTCGAAAAACTTTTTATCTAAATTCTCATTTAATTCAGTTTTTAAATTATCCAATTTAATATTT
The DNA here is from genome assembly GCA_014729315.1 of Promethearchaeota archaeon. Next base: position 4,357 of record WJKD01000383.1, read on the forward strand.
AAATTTTTGAATTGTTCTTCTGCTTCGATTAGTTCATTTCTTTTTTCTTCTAATTTTTTACTATATTCTAATATATCCTTATCTTGGAGGTATTGCAATACTTCGTCTATTTTTGCTGTTGCTTCTTGGAATTTAAAATTATTTTTTAATTCTGAAGTTTCTTGTAAGGATTTTTCCACCTTACTTATGGTATTTTTTTTCTTTTTTAGCTCTAAAAATTGATTCTCAACTTCGAACCATTCTTCTTTGATATCCTCGTTGGGGATTTTTAAAAGTTTTTCTTTCGCCTTTTTGAGAATTTTGTTTGCATCTTCTAATTCTCCCTTATCGATAGAATCTAGTATTTGAGTCTTCAAATCATAAAGTTTTCTTATATTTTCTTTGCTCTCTCTTTGGAAATCCATCCATATTATTTTGTCTTTTGAAATCAAATTTCTCGCGGAATCAAGATCATTTAAATTGTATTTTTCACCATACTGAGATTTTAAATCTTCTATTAAACTATGAGCTTTTACAATATTTTCTGGTTTATTTGTTTTAATTAACGAGGTATATTCCTTTTCAATAGTCTCTATTTGTTCTTGAACATTAGTTAAATCATCTTTAAGGAGTATTCTATTTTCTAATTCTTTTATTTTATCTAATTGTTCATTTTCTAGGGCACTGTCGTTTAATTTTTCTGAAATTTCAATAATTTTTTGAGCGGTTTTTATCGCATCTTCGTATTTCTCTTTCTCTTCAAAATTCTTTAATTCCTTACTCAATTGTTCTTTTTCTTCCATTAAAGGTTTGTATTTATCCTGTTGAACTGCGATATGATTTTGTAGTTCTTCCCAATTAAAACCTAAAAATTGGAAAAAATCCGAAGGTTCTGAACCTGATTCGACCGTAATGTTTCTTAAAATTTTCAATTCCGGAAGTTTTTCTGAAAAACGAGTTCGAATCTCGGGGATATGATTTCTTAAGGCTTGAGTTGCTTCTTTTCCTATCCAAATATATAATCTTTTTTGCAAAGACACGTAAACCGCCAATATATCAAATAAAGTAAACGCGTCCACCAAATTATCTGGAGAAATCTCTTGAAAACTTCCGGAAATATTCATTTTAAATATTTTTAAATTGGAATCTTCCATAATTAACCACGCAACAATTGGTATTTGTATTTCGTTATTAAGTATTTTTTAATCTAATTTATAATTTTTTAAAAAAGATATGAATTCACTTGTTTTTCAATAATAAATACCTTGAAACCCTACATTTTATATTTTACTATAGAACGCTTAGCGATGTTTTGTTCTAATATTATCAATCTTTATAGAATTATAAATATTATATTTATGCTTAAAAATCCTTCAAATATTGTATATATGATAGATACAGAACATTCTATGAAACCTGAATTACAAATCTAAGTATTTAGAACTAAATAATTGGCTTAAAAATACGGTTAAATTCTCATCCCACGAAAATTAGAACTATAAACAATTAAAACAAAAATAATAAATAAAAAAATAAATAATATTAGAACGCAACTTGTGCGTCGCTTGGATTATATTCTCCAGAACCATTAATTTCATAGCGAATTTCTAAGCTTTCTCCTTCCGCTAATTCTTCAATAGTCCATTCGAGTGTATCAGTACCTACTTCGTCAGTTATTTCGGGTTCCATTGAAAATCCTGAGTATTTAAAGTTATCCGGGACTTTGTCTATCAATTTGAAGTCCCTAAGCGGCATATCGCCCACATTCTCGTAGAAGATCGTAATCTCGTATTGACCGAGAGCTCCAATCGGAACAATGTGCTTTCCGACTCTGTATTTTCTTCTGATATGAATGACTTTGAGAACAGGAGTTTGGTCTGGTTCAGGAACGAATTCTAATTCTTGACTCTTAGGATAGGTATTAGCATTATATACTGCCTGCGTGTCAAATTGAGCGTCCTTTGGGGGACTTTCCGCGTGGATCGGATATATAACTTCAACAGAGGATTCAGGTTCTAACATTCCAGTTGGTGAATCTTTTAAATTCTCTAAAACGATTTGGACATTTTCGTCGTCAATAAGGATATTTTCGGGCGCAAGTTCTACTTCTTCACCATCCCATAATAATTTAATTTCGTCTGGGTTTTCGGGATCTGTTGGATCGGGTGGTCTAAAGTACTCGTCAAATCTTCCGAGATTTAATTTCAATTCATTTAACGGAGCAGAACCGTCGTTTGTTAACTTCTGTTTAGTAAGAATTTCCGTTTTCTTATGTGAAGGTATACGTATTTCTAAGATTTCTGCTTTTTCTTCTACTTCAATTTCTTCAGGAGCAGCTTCTTCAACAACGCCCTCCTCAGCAGGAACTGCAGCGGGCTCTTCTATCATACCTCTCTCTTTTGCAACTTGAAGCATAGGAAACTCTGGAACTTCGTAAGATATAGTACCAGTAATGCTTGCTAAAACAAGTTCTACATCGCTTATATCGATGGTTCCTTTAACTTGTGCTCGCAAATCAGACATTACCCGAAAATCAACTTCTTTTCTAAAAGAAGGATATTCATCGGATTCGTACATCCATCCTGATGGATTCCATTGAGCTCCAGCAGGTAAAATAGGCTTATTATCCTCCTCTATTGTTACAAATTTAGCCGCTTCATTTTCGGGGGCGTAGACATCTACGTCAAAGATTTCAATCTTAAATTCAGATAGATTCTCAAAAAGTAAATTACAGTCCCAAACTCCGGGCTCTTCGTCTCGTTCTATCATATCAATGAAATGTCTATTATTAGTGAAAGCGTCAAATTTTTCTATTCCTAAACCTCCAGTAAAAGATGATTCTGCTACGTAAGTCGCGTTAATAACTCCTGTTTTTGTGGGTTCTTTGGTTTCAACTTGTACCTCTGCGCTAAATTTCAAAATTGCAGTAGTTTCTGATTCCAAGGAATCAATTTCCCAGATTATTTGATCTCCTTCAATTTCAGCAGAACCAATAGAGGTGTCGACTATTTCCACATTACTAAATTCTTCCGGAATACTTTTAGTGATTTTAATTTCAGTTATAGGTTTTTCAAAAAGACTATAGATACCAATTGCAAAATGTACAGTGTTAATTTGACCTAAGGAAATACCAAATGATTCAAGACTATACTCTTCGGCTTCCATTCCTCCATCAAATGAATCATCTTCTTCTTCGTCTTCAATATCCTCTTCTTCTTCGAGATCCTCTTCTTCGAGATCTTCTTCTTCGTCCTCAATATCCTCTTCTTCTTCGAGATCTTCTTCTTCGTCCTCAATATCCTCTTCTTCTTCGAGATCCTCTTCTTCTTCCTCTTCTTCAATGGTCTTAATTTCCGCTTCGCTTTCTTTTTCCTTTAGCTTTTGTATGTCAGTTTCGATGTCTCTTAAATTTAGAATTTCGTCGCCGTTCAGCATGGTGTTGATATATTC
>WJKD01000384.1 GCA_014729315.1 Promethearchaeota archaeon
ATATATTGCAGTTTTTAAATTAGGTTTCCTCGTCTTGAGTTTCCCAGAAATCTTTAATAAAATTGGTAATTATGAGAAATTTATCTTGATCGTCCTTGTTTAACTTACTTAAATGCCCGCTTCGAATAATAATTTTAGTAAAGTTTAAAAATTCATCTTTTAAATCGGTGATTCTGAATCTATTCCGATTATGAATTACAAAAACAAAGGAATCAATTTGATTTTTAATAATATTCAAATTTGGATTCGATTTTTTGATTTCTTTTGTCCAACTGTATTCAAAAATTGGTAATTTAATTTTACCTGTTTTGTGTTTTTTTATCATAATTTTCCCCTTAATTTCGTTAATTATTCTTAGTGTAGTTTATTAACATAAAGTCTTCATATAAAAGTATTCGACTTCAAGAAATTATTGATTTACTAATAGAGAATACGAATCTCGTCAAATTGTTATGAAATATAAATAAGGATGAGTTGAATTGTGCTAGTGCTTAATTGAATAGTTTCTCGTAGATTTTATCAAATCCTGTGTGCATTTCACGAGAATATTTATTAAGCAAACTAAAAACAGGATTTAGTTCTTTGAATAACTCTTTATGAATGCTTGCTCTCAATGCCTCGCCTAAGGTTTTTTTATCCAAATTATCAAATGGAGGTTTATATCCTTTAAGCAATGTTCGTTCGTCTGTCCAAATGAGATTTTTTCCAAATATTCTGTCAAGATGATTATAGGTAATTTCGGAGGGCATAGCCATCTCTATTTCCAAATAAGGAATATTTTTATCAGTATACATTAATTCAGTACTGAGGATTTTTCGAAATATCTCGTCTTTTGATAAGGCGGCATTCATGCTAATTCTTAACAAATCGCTAATTCTCGTTGATGATTTAATAATCGATTTTATAGAGCTCTTATTATATCGCCCTTGTTTTACTAAATTCATTTTAATATCAAGAGGAACTTCGTAAATAGTCGAATCGAGTAATGACATTATACGTATTCTATTTACATTTTCGAAATTTATCTCGTTTAGGTTATATTTCTCACTTTCACGTCTAATTGCTCCTCTTAGGTCTTCCGAAACGCGTTTAATGATTCTTTTTAACGATGGAATCTGAGGCGGTTCAAAAGAAAACTTTTTTTCTAAATAACTAACATCATTTTCGATTAGATCCGCTAAGTCGTCTATTTCTTCTATTAAGGAGTTAATCTTTTTATCTGATAATTTCTTGAGATTATAATCCCTTGAAATGTGGTTTTTATCTGAGTGTTTCGTATCTAGAAAGTACTTCTTTTCTTTTGGTGTAACATTTTCTAATATGATATCTATTGTCTTTAATTCTTCAAATTTAAAAATTCTCAAGTCATATGGGAAGTTAGGTTTATTTCCAATATTTCCCATTAAATAACCTGATGTCTTATTGTACAAAGTATCGATTTTAAACTGCAAATTCTTGATAACTTCATTTTTACTAAATTTGTCTATTAAAAATTTGAAGAATTTACGAATTTTATCAAGCTCGACGAAGGATCGAACGAACCTGAATGAATCATTTACGCCCTCTTTTTCCATATATTCCACTAAATAATTCATAAGAAATTCCATATTGAAGTATTTAAACTTACTTTCGTATTCCTTAATCGTTTTAAAGAGATAATCAAACGCTTTAAAGCCGTAAAATAACTCTAATTGTTCTCTAGCTTTTTTATATTGCGTTTCAAAAAGAGAACCAGGTCTGATCTCAATTTCAGACTTTTTTATGTCAATTTTACCGTTGCCCTTGAAAGAAAAGCTTCCAAAATTATCTTCGTAAATGGCAGCGTAGGTGTCAACTAAAGCTTCTAAGAGTAGATCGTAAGACTTATGTTTATTCTGAATACTGGATTCTTTAATTAATGGTTCGTCTCGTATTATCGTTTTTACGATACCTTTAATATGAGCGTAACCACTTAATGATAAAAATTCGTTTTCTAGAGAATCTAATAACTCGAATATATCGATTAAATCGCGAAACTTAACAATCCCTTTTATTCTCTCTTCAATGGCTTTTAGTTTTTCGTTATCCTTGAGCAATTCTCGAGCATTGGTTATTTTATTAAGAAGTTGATTTAGCTTTTTTGTTTCTTGATTATCAACTAAGGATTTCGTACTTTTCAAGATCTGCTGAATCGTGTCTTTATCACGTTCGAGCGAATTGCGTAGTAGCGTTTTTGATATCGATAAGAGATCTTGATATTCTGATTTGGTGAAATATTTTTCTTTAGCGGCTCCTAGATTTTCAATCTCGTTAGTAATTCTATTTAGCTCTAATTTTCTTTTATAAGCGTCTAGTAGATGAACTCTTTCCTCGGAATTTGGATTAGAATTTTTTAGAATAATCTCCTTTATAAAAAAATTTCGTTTGGATTTAAGTTCCTTGTTCTTACTTTTTGTTTTTAAAAGTTTTTCGCAATAATCTAAAAACTCTTGGACAGTTATATTTTGAGATGGAACATTTAATTCTTTAACTAATCCATTTATCTTTTCAATCCAATTTTCGAATAATTCTCTTGAATTTTGAAGTTCTCGAGCAACATTATCTCGAGTCAATCCAAAACTGTCTAAGATCTGAATAAAAGACTCTTTATACGAATTAGGCAAACTTAAAGACTCAATTTCGTTATATAAATTAGTATTTAACCCAGTATCCTTAATTATTTCGGAGCAAAACTCGAGGGAATAAGAGTCAAGGGCAATATAAAGATTTTTATCACTAATCAATAAGGGATTTTGGACATAATTATCGTAAAGATAATTTTCAAGATAACTTCGTAAGAGCCCGATGGAATACGACTTTACGAGACTTTTTGGAGTAATTCTCCTTAATGCTTTCACCAATAGAGCAGCAAAACTATAGTCTTGAATTCTATTCACAAATAAATTGAGATGATAGATAATTCTTTCGATTATCAATATTTTGATGTCGTTTGGAAACACAATCACATGTTTAAACTTATTATAAGAGTTAAAGATATGCTCGTAAAGAGCATTAACGATTTTTGTAATTAAATTCTTTCTTTGTCGATTTATGGTCTCTCTTACTACTTTTCTAAAGTCTTGTATTATATATTCCTCTTCTTTAGATTTATCAACGCTATTGGGATCTATTCCAGTTTCTTGATGAATTAATTCGTTTAATTTCTGGATTTGTTCAATATTATTCGATTTTTCTCCATAATTCATTATTTCTTGATTAATGTAGGTGTAAGTTCCTCTAAAATTGTCTAATTCTTGCTCTACATCCCGATTTCCTAATTCTTTCAAAATGGAAACAAAAGTTTCTAAATTACTCTTTAATTTTGTTAGTTCAGGATATAATTCTTTAGCTTGGTTCTCTGATAATAACCCTTCTTCGATAAATGGTTTTAAAATTTCAGCTTCGTTAAAATGTATGTTCTTCTCAAGCTCTACAAGTTCTGAGCTTTCCTCAGTCTTAAGGATATCTTCTCTTACCGATTTTATGTATTCATTAAGTTTTACTGTGGAGGGTAATAATTTTTTAATTATTTTTATTTTTTCAAATTCAGAATTTTTTTTAATAGAAAATAATTTCTCGGGGATTTCTTCCAGACTTGAATAACAATTTTCTAACGCTACAATTAAACCCCTTTTTTTTTGAAAATAACTTTCTTGTTTGTCTAAAAATTTATTGTAATCATTTCTCAATTCCTTATAGGAGTTGGACTTGCCATAAATTTTAATAGCTCTTATTTGAGTAAGTCTTTTCTCATCTTCTAAAAATTCGTGCACTTGTTTTTTTATATACTTTTTAAATTCAGATACTCTCTTGCCATATTCCTCTTGCATACAAGTGGATTCTAATGGAATTTTTGATAAAATTGCTTCCAGAACTCTTAAATCATTTTTCAAAATCATATTTAGAGTTTGATTTATAATTCGGTTTAGCTTGTGGTTTTTTTCCCCTATTAAACGTCCTTTTTTACTGAAACCAAAATCTTTAAGAGAATTATTCAATATATCAATGTTTATAATAGGGTCTATAACACGTTCCATTGTCAATTCGCCCAGCATGAATCGATACACAATTTCGTCGTTTATATCCCTAAGAAAACGCAAAAGATCGTTATATTGGTAATCATTTTCGAATTGCGGTCCAGAAACTTGTAACATTGATGTTATCACAGGCACAGGTTTGTCGTGTAACCCGTTGCAAATATCATTTCCCCAAGTAGTATACAGAGTTAATCGTTTTGCTCCTCCCTTTATATCTTCCCAACTATATTTACTCACCTCGTCAGATTTAACCATCTCCTTACTAAGTTGTTGACTTGCGGTAATGAATCCCGCAGTAATGTCGAGATCCGTGAGATTGCTTCCTTGACTACCGCATTTTCCGATGGCAGTCCCGCTTATGGAATTGACATTCAAATACCACATATTTCGAATAATAGAGTCTCGTCCCATGAAAAAATCACCAATTACTTCAAATTATTATTGTAAAAATTTTTTTATTAATTATTTTGTAAAAATGCCATTTAAAAAAGTCTCTTAAACCGTGAATTACGAGTATAACAATTTCTCTCTGACAAATTTAAATGGTTTAATATTCAGATAAATTTCTTGTTAATAAAATATTTAATTGGTAAATCCAATAGATAGAGTAATTACTGATTGTCCTCTTACAAGCGTCCTAAATGGAAATGGAAGTAAATCCCCCATAAATGGACTGAAATCAAATCTCATCTATAATATCTTATAAATTTTCTTAAAATTAAAGCTTTATTTAACCAAAAGATTTAAAAAAGAGCCATAATGAGGAAGTTAGTATCGAAAAATGAATAGAATTAGTACTTTGACAAAATTGGAAAAATAAAAAAAAAAATTATAAAGAATTTTTGAGTATTTCAATATCATTTTGTGCTTTATCAATAGTTGACAACATTTTGATTGCTAATTCCTCCGAAAGTTGACCCCACTTCAACATTCTAATTATTTTACAGCTTGTCTTATCTAATTTCCATTGACTTCTTGTCAATGAATATTTAATATTACATCCTAAACTAAGTTTAAAGATGGAACATTCTAGACAATTAATCGCAGATTCAAGACTCCTTGAAATACATATTTTACTACAATAATGCAACTCGTCTTCAGCTAAGTCTTTTAGATCAAGGAGATCAATCTCTATTAGTGCGATATTGTATCCTAATTCTTCACCAGTACTCGCTCCCATGAGGATTACAATATTGTTTCTAATTTGTCTAAGGTAACTAATTATATAGTTCGAATCTTCTTCAGGAATCATACAGATTTTCGAAAATATCGTAGCTCTGCATTCAGCAAGTTCCACATATATCTTTGCGAGCATATCCCTAATTATAGCTCGAGAGTTTCTTTGTTTCTCAATAAGACAATTAGCTCGTTGAAGCTCTTTTTGGGCACGACTTAATTTACAATCTAATAACCAGCTAAAAATCCAGCAGAGATTATCTGAGATGTATTCTTTAAGGTCTTCTAGCTGCCAACATACAAATTCATACATATCTTCTAACATAATCTCAAATTGTCCAGCGATCGAAGAATTTAGCTCGTCATTGGGTCTATCATTATCATTGTCGGTCGCAAGTACTAATATTTCGTAAATTTTATTTTTGAGAATCCATTTGTTCTCAAAAATAAACACAAAGGTATCTCCATCAATATATCCGGCAAGTGGTTCTATTAGCTCTTCATCAATATAAATTGAGAACTCACTAATCCCACTTTGATCCTCTGCTTCAACTGATATATTAATATAGTGAATATCGTGAGAAATCGTTAAATTGCTCAAATTTGGAGCTATTGTGTCATCATCAATAATTTCTTGACTTTTTGTGATCTCTGCAACAAGTGAATCTAAAATAATCGCCCTATCGTCATCATTGTCTCTAGCTAAAATTGTAATGCTATAAGTTCCCAAATAAGGATCTAAACACCAACTCCCAGACTTATTATCTTCTATTGTTAAACTATAATTCGGTAGTCCCTCAGAAGAAACATACGAGATTGTAATAAATAGCTCATTAAATCCCGTATCCCCATCGCCACCTAAACCATCATCGAAGTCACTGATATCCCATTCAAAATGTCCTGGATTAGCATCTGAACCATCTCCCCCTGCGTAATTTAGATTGATTGTCGGAGGAATTGTATCGTCGTCAATTATTTCAATAAAGACTGTTAATGTATTATTTAAACTGTCGTGGGATCTGTCGGAATCATTGTCTTCAGCTTTAAAAATAAATGAATGAACTCCTAAGCTATTAGGCACAGTATATTCGCCACTGGGGTCGATCAAAAGCCCTGATTCGTCTGAAGCAAAAACGATAATCGTACCAGGATTTCCGTCAGTTCCGTCACCCGTATAGATATAGTTTATTATAGGAGGAGTGATATCGTCGTCCACTATTGTTACCTCCTTTTTATTTTCATTTATTTCTTGGTCTATCGTACCCCTATCTAAATCACCATTCTTAGCTAAAACTCTAATAGTATGAAGTCCTAAATTGTTTGGAACATTATATAAACCAGTTTGAGTTCCTTTTAGAACATCGTCTATATATACTAATACTTCCTTGATGCCACTTTCTGGATCGTTTGCAGATACATTCCATTTCCCTGGAGTCTCGTCTGTCTCGTCGCCATCTATGTAATCTATAGTGATCAAAGGACCAGAAATATCGTCGTCCGTTAATAAAACATTAGAGTAATTAAAGCTCATTTCCTTATCTATTTCTCCACGGTCATTGTCGTTATTTTTGATAATAACGATAATCGTATGAATGCCTAATTTATTCGGGAGATAATATGGATATGAACCCATGTCGCCCGGTTGATCAACACCGTTTACGCTAACCCATCTTTCTGCTAATCCACTTTCACTATCCTCTGAATAAACATTCCAATAACCAGGATTGTTATCAGTCTCATCTCCATGATAAATTATATTGATCCACGGAGCAGTGGTATCGTCGTCTGTTATTTCAATTTCAACTGATATATTATTTCTCAAATTGTCGTTTAATCGGTCCAAATCGTTGTCTTCAGCTTCAAAAACAAATGAATGTACTCCTAAACTATTAGGTACAGTATATTCGCCACTCGGGTCAACTAAAAGTCCTGATTCGTCTGAAGCAGAAACGATAATCGTACCAGGATTTCCGTCAGTACCGTCACCTGTATAGATATAGCTTATCATAGGAGGAGTGATGTCGTCATCATTAATCGAAACTTCGGATTGTTTTATCGATGTTTCTTGATCTGAAATCCCTCGATCAATATCCGAGTTTTTCGCAATTACGCGAATAGTATGAACTCCTAAATCGTTCGGGACATTATATAATCCAACATGAGTTCCTATCAAGATATCATCTATATATACCAAAATTTCTCCGACTCCACTTTCTGGATCACTCGCTGATACGCTCCATTTTCCCGGACTTCCGTCCGTCTCTTCACCATCTATATAATTAATTGTTATAATTGGTCCCGAAGTATCATCATCCACGATTCTAATGCTGGACGAAGCTTGATTCGTCTCTCTATCAATATCACCTCGATCATAATCATTATTCTTTACAATTGCCCGTATCGAATGTAATCCCAATGAGTTTGGGACGTAATAGGGATAAAATCCCATGTTATTTGGCTGTGGTACATTATCTATATAAATCCATCGTCCATCTATACCGCTCTGGGCATCGTCAGCGTAAACATTCCAATATCCCGGATTTCCATCGTTACCACTTCCATAATATATGATATCAATCCAAGGTGGAGTTATATCATCGTCTATTATTGTTATGCAAATTTTTTTAATCGTTTTAGATTGTCCAAAAGGATTGTTATTTTTAACTTCGACTTGTACACAATGAGTTCCAATTATATTTGGAATCGCATAATAACCGAATGAAGTCCCGGTTAATACACCATCTATATAGATTTTTATTGATGAGGGATCAATTCCAGTTTCTTGATCATATCCATATATATACCATTGACCAGGATTACTATCTTGACCTGTACCGCCGATTTGGTTGATAACAATAATGGGAGGCGTATTATCATAAATGAATTGCACTCTCAAATCATTGATAACCAATTTAAATGAAGGTAATTCCCGAGCTGGAGCTTTGGAACCCGCAAGAATCATAAATTCTATACTTCCATCATCCTTCACATGATCCGCGGATGAAGTATACAAGTCCATATTGAAGGTAGTGTAATCGTAAGATACCAAATTATTTCTACTCCACAATTTATACCAGTTATCATTATCCTTTCTGATATAAAATTCCACAAAACCATCCTTATCGTTCCAATTGCGATATTTTATCGTTCCTCTAATTCTATGCGTTTTAGGAATACCATAAATGTCTCGTACTGGATTATTTAAAGCAAAATAGCCTTTACCTTTTACGGAGGGTGAAAAGATAAGATCGGTATAACCATTTATGTGAAAATTACCATCTCCAGTGTTGGAACCGCCTTCGGCTAAAACTTCCCTCACATTTTCTACGGGTTCATAATGTTGGTAAATTGTGTATAGTTCTGAAGATGGTTGTATGCTTGGTTCGTCGTACTTTAATTCTATTCTCATATCGCGTATCTTTAAGTGAAATGAGGGTCTTTTCAACCATTCTCCTTTTGAGTATCCTATAACTCGGAAATCCATAGTACCATCATCGCGTATAAAGGTCCGAGAATTACTTGACCATATTGCATACATATCTTTAAAGCTATCTTCTTTGTCTAATCCACTCCTTCTATAGATTCTATACCATGTACCATCATCCCTCTTGACTTCGACTTCTACGTAACCATCAATATCGTTCCAATTTTTATATCTTAACTTACAAATAAATTTATATTCATCTGGGAAACCAACTGAATTAAAATAAGGATTATTAAAACCAAAATACATCTTAGCTCTAACAATCTCGTTTCCAATAAGTGCAGTTGGTCCTCTCACATGTAATTCCCCGTTACCCATGGGTTCTACCTTTTTCTTGAGCACTCCTTCCACATGAGCTCCATCCACATATTTTTTCGCAACTGTATAAACGGTTTTTGTGATGTATGTTGTAGTAGAACTTAATTTTAGTTCTTCTTCTACTAGTTCGTCTTCGGGAGGAGGATTTAATTGTTCAATTTCTTCTTCTGGGATTATTGTGTTATTAGTTTCTTTTGATTTTTCCTTCAATGGATTATTTTTTGAATTATCGTTTAATTTAGGAGTGAAAATGTACAAAGAAAACGCAAAAACAAAGCACAAAATTAAAATTGTCGCGCTTTTTCCTATTTTCCTCATTTAGATTTCGCCAAAAATTCTAAATTGTTATGATAGATTTTCCCCTTAAAAAAGGGTTCGTAAAAAAATATTATAATTAAGTATTTAACATTTTTGTAAAATGGATTCTTAAAGGATACATACATAACAAAAAAACAGTCTAAACTTATTTCTCTCCGTCTAAATTATAGAAACTAAAATTAATTCTTCGTTTAAAAAATGATAAAAAAAAATATAGTAAAAAAAAAATAGATAAGTAAATTCTAATCTCGTTGTGAAAGAATACTTAC
>WJKD01000385.1 GCA_014729315.1 Promethearchaeota archaeon
ACATTAGAGTAATAAATGGGTTTCCACATTTGTATAATATGACCACAGCAGAATCACTTATGGTAGATTTTGCCGATGATACCGGATTAAATTCCGAAAAACCTCCTAGACGATACTTATGGACAGACGCGTTTGCGGTCTGCAATTTTATTCAGTTATCAAAAAAAAATAATGACGAGTCGTTCAGGCAGTTAGCAATAGATTTAGTCGACGAAGTTCATAAAACTTTAGGAAAGCATAGGAAAGACGATCCTCGTCAAGGATGGCTTTCTAGTAAGACCCATCCCACCAAAAATGGACTTCGCATTGGAAAGAAACTACCCGAGAGAAAGAAAGATGAACCTTACGATGAGAGGCTTGAATGGGAACGAGATGGACAATACTTTCATTATCTTACTAAATGGATGTTAGCACTCGTGAAATTAGGGCTTTTCTGTGAAGAGAAGAAATATATTACCTGGGCAGCGGATCTTGTAGGCGCTTCGAAAGCCTTTTTACACGATGATAAAATGTATTGGAAGTTGAGTATCGATCTCACTAGACCTTTAGTTCCTTCAATGGGTCAACATGATCCACTCGATGGATATGTAACATTTCAAGTTGTAAATAAATATTCTGAAGTTGAACTAATAGATTCAATTAAAAAGATGGATTATTTAGCTAAAAGAATTCAATTGGCAACGATGGACCCTCTTGGAATTGGGGAATTACTTGTAGCTGCGTATCGCTTAGATCAAATGAATGAAGAAAGTGCTTTTCTGAACAAAATCTTAGACGCTGCAAAGTCTGGAATTCAGTTTATTAATCCAAATACGCATGGTCTCGCATTTCGGGAATTAGGATTAGCTATAGGAATAGAAGCGTCTAAAAAAATGAATAATTTAAAGCCTTATTGGGATATGGAAAGAGAAATAATTGAATATTGGGTTAATAATAGTAATTGGATTGAACATAAAGACATAAATCGAGTAATACTCGCAACGAGTTTGATACCCGACGAGTATTTAAAATTTTAAGTAAATTAATATTTCAGTCTCTAAAGTTATCTATTGGATGGGTTTGTTATGCTTCAACCAGTCTATAGAGTTATTCTTAACTTGGATCAATATCATCTTGAAGATATCCAATTAATCAGAATAGTTGTTTTTTTTCTTAATTTGGGATTAATTATTGCTGCATTTCTAATGATTTTAGCCGTGGGCACAGTAGTCGAAAAAAATCTTTTCAGACCCATCCAATTACAATGATCAAACCCTTATAATCTATTACCTCGTATTGTGAGAAGCCAACTTGTTCAATTTCATTTTTTATTTCCTGTTTGGTAAAAACTCTATCCTCAACGGCGCTCCCGAAAGCATCTAACACCTTTTGCGCATAAAAGTCACCAGTTTGAGGTAATGGGCTACGAACTGTAAGTACGACAACACCATTCTCACTTACTACGCGTTTTACTTCCTTTAAAAAAGAGATACGGGAAAGACCATAAAATTCAGAATCTTTTTTGTAATTCGGAATAACCGCGACATCAAATATACCCTTGGGTTCTCGAATTTTGTTATTATATATACTGGAATGCTTTATATTTTCGAATCCAATTCTTTCTAAACTTTTGAAGATATCAGAAGTACAGAGTATAAAAGCGTCATTCGCCAATTCAAAAAGCGCTCTTAATTGTTTTACATCGAATTCTCCAGTTAGGTTTACAGTTAATATATTCGAAAAATCAGTCGAACCAATTCTATTGAGGACGAATTGAGTCAATTCAAGAAAGTAATCATAATCATCGATTATTGAATAGAAAAAATAATTAAATATTGTATTAAGGAGCAGCCTTGCTTCTTCAGTAGCTTCAACAGTTTCAATTTTTTCCCTTCCGCTTTTTGTCTTTGTTTTCGCATAATTAAAGGAGACAAGACCATACCTTTCTAAAGTCTTCAGACTATTGTAAAAACTTGAAGTAGATAGCTCACGGGTTTTCAGGCTGTCAGAAAATATCTCTTCAGCATTCAATTGTTCTTTAATTTCTGGTAAGGAAAATTGATTAATTTCCTGGTATAACACATATCTAACCACCGGTTCTTGATGTTTAAGTAATCTCTGAAGGGTTAATAATTCAATAACCGACAAACTACCAAATTTGCTAATAATTTTAGAATTGGTCAATTTAATTTAGTAAGAATCGAGTTACTTTTTTTCTATATTTTAATATAGTTCAATACTGATATTAACTTTTTCAGCTTTGAAAATTGAAAAATTAATATAAGAAAATCTTATCTTTTATATGAATTTCAAAGCAAAAAAGGAAAAAGTGAAATAAATTAAGAAGAATTTAACAAAGTTTAAAGTCGAGCAAGAAGGGATCTGCGTCTTGATACGCATTCTGAAACGTGAATGTTGGATGTTTCATTACTCGTTGCGTTGATCCTTAATATCGGTAAAACTCTAAAACGGTGGGTTCTCGGTGGATAGGTTGAACTCAGTTTTTTATTTATTCAAATTATCTTAGGTTTATTAACAAGTATTAAAGATAAGTTAATTCTATTATTGAAATGAGGATATTTCAATGGCAAGTATTTAAAACCAAACCTGGGCATTTAGAAAAAGGAAATGTTGTGGTTTTAATAATATTTCTGAAGAATTAACCACAAGTTTAAATACTTTAAAGATCATACATAGTATTGTTAGTATTAATAATAATCATATTGTTATTTGTCGGATACAAAAAAGCTAAAAAAATTAAGCCTTGGGGTTGAAAATAAAAAATGTGTTATTACGGTAATTATTGGAAATTGGAAGAAAACGATAATGACGAAATAGAAGTCCCTCTTGAAGAGATTGTTCTTGAGGAACCCGTTAACTAAGTAAAAAAATAATAATATATTCTCCTTTTCTTTTTTAAAAACGTATCAACTATATAATAATAGAGTCTACTTTTAGATCGCTATTCATTCAAGATTAATAAAAACGGAAATAAGCTATTCATATGGATTTGTGAATCTGTTTATTTTTTGAATAAGCATCCAAAATTCTGGTCATCCGATCTTTAATCATTCTCTTCAAATATAACTTTGTATCTGTAAGAATATAGAATAAATCGGCTTTTATTCCCTCAAAAACTATATCTCCTACTTTATCTGGAGATGTACCGATTTCTGTCATCTGAGCAATAGCTTCTTCTATTTGTTCTAATTCTGGATGAACGACTCTTTCTGATTGATCAACACAAAGCTCAGTTGGACGGTTCCGTTCGCAATCCATTATATTAGTCCTTACCATTCCAGGACATAATGCGTGGATCTTTATTTTAGATTTTATCATTGATAATTCCTTTTCTAGTATCTCAGTAAGTCCAATTACTCCATATTTAGTTACAATATACATGCCCTGTCCCATTTCGTTAGCCATCAACCCCGAAAGCGATGCTGTATTCACGATATGACATTCGTTATTCTGTTGAATCATGATGGGGATGAAACTTCTACAACCGTGGATCACGCCCCATAAATTCACATCCATTATCCATTTCCAATCCTCTAAAGACGCTTCCCATGAGATTCTTGTAGGCGCAACACCAGCATTATTAAATAAAAGATTAACTTCTCCAAATTTATCGATTGTTTTATTAGCAAGCTCCTCGATATCTTTTTGCTTAGAAACATCCGTTATAACTGTTAAAAAATCTGTTCCTAATTCATTCAATTCTTTTTCAACTTTCATTAAGGCTTTTTCTTCGATATCGGCAAGAACTAGCCTCATTTCTTCTTTTACTGCTCTATTTACAATTCCATGTCCAATTCCACTAGCTGCCCCTGTAATTACAGCAACTTTATTTTTAAATCGACCCATCTTTAAATCAATTTTTAATATTTAATTTCATGTAATTATATTTCATAATTTTGATGAAGGAGTAAATAAATACTATTATTATTTCACTTTTTCTATAATTTCTTTAGTTTATTGATAATTTCTGTTGAAAGGTAGGTTTTTCCTTTTTGGCAAACGATTTGGATATTATGAAATAATAATTAATAAAAAGACTTACAAGTCTATGTCAAATTTTCATCCTTTTACTTAAATAAACTGTTCTAAGGGTTTACAAACTTTTTAATATCATTCTTTAAACTGAGTAGTTAACGTCAACTTCTTAAAAGAAATAGAATTTTTAGCGAGTCTAACCCTTAAATAAACGAATGTTCGTTGGTAATTTATTTTGTTGCCTTTTTAAACTCTCAACTCTTCTCATTACGGCATCGATAACGAATTCTGAATGAGAGCGATATCCTAATTCCTTCTTTTTTTCAATAATTCTTTCCACCGTTTTTATTAAATCCTCCGGAATACGAACAGTTCTAAACAGCGACATTATCTAAGAAATAAGATATTCTCTAATATAAACTTATAGAACCGTTCAAATTTCTTTAGAAAATTAATTTAAGACAAGTTTAATTTTTGATAAACCCCCTATTCTCAGTTGACCTATTTAGCAACAGAATGCATAAAAGTCTTCAATATCATATTTCAATTACACACTCCCAATGACAAAGTTTAGAAATAGTTTCGAATTTCGCTACAAAGTCTTACATATCGTAAAATCGAAAAAGCAAACTACGATACCAGAAATTCGAGATATATTAGGAATCAAGAAACGCTCGAATAAAGAGCGAAAGTTGTACAAGATCGTAGATTATCTCGTTAAACATTCCTATCTGAAAAAAAAAGAAAAAAATCCGCGCAGAAAACACGAGCCTAAATATCTTATAAGCATTACCCCTAAAGCTAAAGAATTATTGGAATAATAACAAACCCATAAATAACCACCGACTTATACTACGTAAACAAATAAAGAATTTAATTATAAAAAAAATATGATCCGAATTAGAAAAAAAGCTAAATTAACTAATGCCTCTACTTTTACGACTTTAAAGTTAAAGAATTGAACTAATTCCAAATAAGTTAATAGAATTAAGATAAAAAATTTTAAAAACAATAAAAATAAGTAAATCTCTTGTTAAATAAATATGAAAGAGATTTAATAGATAGTAAATGTGTTATGACGCTCTTTCTGCCGATATGTTTTTCGTTCTTGAATTTCTTTTTCAATTAACGCTTCAATATTGCATAGATGTATGTATTCGTCTTCCAACACTAAACTAATAGCAATACCTTTCTTTTTCATCCTTGAAGTTCTTCCTATCCTATGCACATATACTTCAGGATATTTAGGAATATCGTAATTGATAACATGGGATATGTCGCTTATGTCTAATCCCCTAGCTGCGACATCAGTCGCAACTAATATATTAATTTTCCTCTTACGGAACTTTTTAAGCATTTTTTCGCGCTGGGCTTGAGATAGTTTTCCTGAAAGCATTCCAACTTTGTATTTCAGTCTTTTTTCGCGTCTCAATTTATTCGACAGCCATTCAGCAGTTTTTCTGGTGTTTACAAAAACAAGTGCGTGTTCAGGTTTCTCCATCTGTAAGACTTCAATAAATGTTTTATACTTTTTTTGATAAATTTGAATCATGTAGTAAAATTGCAGCGTGTTTTTTACCGTTAGCTCGTCTCTGCTTAAGTTTAAAAACTCAAAACTGTTTCTGGTGTGCTTTTTGACCAGTTCTCTCATATCATAGTCAAGAGTAGCTGAGAAAAGCATAAGTTGGTAACTTGATTTTATTTGGCGAAGGATATATTTAATATCAGGAGCAAATCCCATATCCCATAATCGATCTCCCTCGTCTAGAACTACGTAATCCACATGCGAAAGATTCAATTTTCTTCGCTTATAAAGATCGATAATTCTACCAGGAGTTCCTATAATCAATTGTATACCTGTCTTTAATTTTTCAATCTGATTAGTAATGGAAACTCCCCCATAAATAGTCATGGCATTAATATCACCATTTCCTAAAGTACCAACTACCCGAAAGATTTGTTTCGCAAGTTCTCGAGTGGGCGCAAGAATAAGACATTTCTTATCACTTCCTTCAAGTTTTTGAACAATTGGAAGGATGAAAGCTAAAGTTTTCCCAGTCCCTGTTTTGGACTGAGCCATAATATTCTTTCCTTTAAGAATAAGTGGTATTGCTTTCTCTTGTACCGGCGTCGGCGTCGTAATGTTCATGTTTTCTTCTAGCGCGTTTACATTTTTCGCGCTAATTCCGAGTTCACTAAAGTTCAATTTCGTGTCACATATGTTGCCTTCTTTGTTTAGATAAATACATAATAGATTAAATATTTATTTAAAATAAATCCCCTATATTACTTCGAAAATTATTATTAAAATAAGGTTTTAAAGTATTCTGTTTTATAAATTAATCATTCTCGTTCAGTATGAGAACAATTAAGGTGGTCGTGATTATAACTTTTATTTGTTAAGATCTTTGCTATGAAACGATGTTCTTCCGACTAAATTCCTATTTTCCCTAAATTGTTCGGATCGTAATGCTTTTCGAAGGATTATACATGAAATACTATAAAATTTTTATTTAAAGATATATTTATAAGAATATATTATCATTTAATGTATAAGAATTATTATTGGATTTTAAGTGCTCATAGTCTAAAATTGAATTAGAACCCAGATAACCTAAAATCCCT
>WJKD01000386.1 GCA_014729315.1 Promethearchaeota archaeon
ACTCTACAGGGTTAGAATTTGAAAAGTTAAAAGAAGCTTATCTTGAGGACAAAAAGAAAACAGATTTTGCCACCGAAATTATGGAAGAGGAAAATCTCAAAGGAGTTCCAACTCAAAATACGCTTAAAGAGATTATAGATAACGAAGGTTATGATAAAAATCTTGTAAAAGAAAAATATTACGAGCTAAAAGACAAGGAAGATTACGCAAACGAAGTAATGAGCGAGCTTGGGCTAAAAGGAAAATCAAAACGCCTCAAAATTATGAAAATTATGGACACTGTGGGACGAGACCATAAAAAAATTAAGACCGCAGTATTACGATCCACTATAAACGAGAGAATCGAACATCATTGAATTGAAGCTTTTATATTCACTTCCCTCTTCCAATTAATTAATTTTAAAACATTAAATTAATGATATATTGTAATTACTAATTTATATTATACAACTATTAATTTACACTATAAGACCTTGCTAGATATAGAATTATTTCGAAATAATTTGCAAAAAATCATCGAAAGTGAGAAAAAGCGATTTAAAGATCCCTCGAACGCAGAGAAAGTACTGGAATACGATAAAAAATGGAGAGATACTCTATCGACAATTCAGGAGTTAAGACAGCAGCGAAACGAGATCTCTATGCGAATAGGCAAATTTAAAAAAGCCGGTAAGGAAGAGAAAGCCAAAGAGGCGATTGAAACCTCAAAAAAGATAAAAGACAAGATCGAAGAACTTGAGAAGATCAATGAGGAGTATCACGATAAGCGCGAGGAATATAGATATATCGTAGGAAATATGATTCACGAAACTGTGCCAATTGGAGAAACTGAAGAACATAACGAAGTTGTTAGGAAAGTAGGAAAATTACCAAATTTTGATTTTAAACCGCGCAATCATGTGGATCTTATTGAATGGATTAATGGGGCAGATACGAAAAAAGCATCTGAAATAGTTGGCTCTCGGTTTTATTATTTAAAAGGGGATATAGTCTCTTTGAATCTTTCGCTAATGAAATTTGCGTTAGAATTTTTAATCGAAAAGGGTTATACTCCCCTCTGGACTCCGTATTTTGTTAAACGCGAAATAATTAAAGCAGCTGCAGAATTAGCTGATTTTGAAGATACGCTATATAAAATCGAAGATGAAGATTTATTCATGATCGCTACTTCGGAACAAACAGTAGCTGCTTTTCATTACGATGAAATTCTAGAACCTGAAATACTTCCGTTAAAATATGCAGGAGTGTCTTCGTGTTTCAGAAGAGAAGCAGGCTCTCACGGGAAAGATACCTTAGGTATATTTCGAATCCATCAATTTGAAAAAGTAGAACAGTTCGTATTTTGTAAACCCGAAGATTCTTGGGACATTCACGAGGAACTTATCTCAAATGCTGAAAAATTATACAAGAAATTAGAACTTCCTTATCAAATTGTAAGCATTGCTTCTGGTGATCTTAACGACAATGCCGCGAAGAAATACGACTTGGAAGCGTGGTTTCCCGCATCAGAAGTGTATCGTGAATTAGTATCTTGCAGTAATTGTCTAGATTATCAAGCAAGAAAATTAAAAATTCGAATGGGCAAAGTTGGTTCAGAAAAGGAAAAAACTACCGTTCACACTTTGAATTCTACGGCGATAGCTACAGAAAGGACCATCTGCTGTATTTTGGAAAATTACCAAACAGAGGATGGATCTGTTAAAATCCCAAAAGTTCTTCAAAAATATATGAACGGAAAAAAAATTATTAAAGCAAATAAATAGGATCACTATCTGTTTTTCCGATTGATTTATTAATCAGTATAACAAAAAAATTATTAAATTATGATTTAACAGTGTAATTTTGCAATGTCTCGAAAAATCGCAGAGCAGTGGATTAGGGAAGCATGTAATGATTATGAAATGGGAGAAGTCTTATTAGAAACAAAAAAATATAACGGAGCTACATTTCATTCTCAACAAAGGGCAGAAAAAGCTTTAAAGTTCTTATGGTATTTCTACGATTTATGATCATGGGGCTCATCCGATTTTAAAATAAATGGAGAAATTTTAAGAATAAAGCGAAGAATCTATTGACGAAGAATTTTTTAATTAATATTACAAAATGTATAAGAAATATAAGAGCCACGAAATGAGAAAGGATTATAAACATCAGGTCCTTATCCCTCCAGAAC
>WJKD01000387.1 GCA_014729315.1 Promethearchaeota archaeon
GTTTAGGTTTGTAAAGGTCAGTTTAACTTCTGAATCAGCAATATTGGTGGTGACAGAAAAATCCCAATAGTTGCCATTATCATCTAAAGGCTGCACATCTGCTGCAAAATTCTTAAATGGCTTATCACATGCAGGATGAAGGAAAGATAGCATAATAAATTCACCTATCGGAGGTGGTTCAGATTTATCGTATTTATCATAATCATGATTTGCTTGCTCCAAGACTGCAGCGATATTATTATGATCTTTTGTATTATTACAAATCGCATCAATAGAAATGTACCAGGGAAAAGCAGGTTTTTCTAAGTTCCTGGAAAATGCATGTGGGCCATAATTTTGATTGATGTTGGGATTGATCAAAAACATATCTTCATTATTTACTTCTATGGCATAGCCTTCCCAGGGCTTTAATTCTTCTTGTTCTTCAAGTTCTTGCCAGCCGCCGTCAAAACGAAATATAGAGTAATTTTTCTGATTCTCGACTGTAACGTTGCTTTTAGGTAACGGAAAATTGAAAGGATTCGCGAACAGATTCCATCCCTTATGTAACTGATATTCGAATGTTTGATTAGTGGCGATCGTGAAACCTGTTTGAGGAGCAAGTGCCTGCTTTGGGTAACGATAAGTTATAAATAAGAAAAACGATTTACCTGGGATTAAACCAGCACACTGTTTATCTTTTTCATAGCTATGAACGTAGCGAAATTCATATTCTCCTTTATTAGAATTATAAACATAATCAGCGCATTGCCACCTGTGCTCATGATGCTCGCTAAAAATGCTGTTGCGTAAAATTTTGACGATTGATCGATTTTCAATATCAATATCCAATGGAATGGAAATTAATTGATAATTCAGTTGTGCTTCCCCGCCATTTAAAAATACTTTTTCGCCGTCATCTGCATATTCTACAACATGGAAAAGTCCTGGTTCGGTTATCTTTACAGGAGGTGAAAAATACTTAAAATCACCATTTGATGGGCAAATCGTTGCAGCAGAATGAATTGAATTGTCGTTTGCTTTGATAAAAAATTCAATACCATGCGAGGTTATTTCTTCACTGGGAATTATTCCCAGGTACATAGAATCATTACTGTCTGACGATTTTAAGGATATTGATTTAAAGTTATATTCACCACCTTTTCGGATATAAAGATGCGTTGAATCCAGATTGATCCCCGAATGTTGATCATAAATTTTTGCTTGAATAGTATCAGGTACGTGCCATTCTGGAGAGCTATAAATTACACTATCTATAACAGGTGCAATGTTATCTAATCCTTTACCAGAAAGATGTATTGTTATCGTATCGTTAACTCCGGATAAATCAGCAAGATCCCATAAGTGAATAACTATTGAATCACAACGAGTAACTGTATCCAATGGACAAAAACTAATTGCTCTTTGATATTGCCCACTGTTGGGGAGTATTGTATTAGTATCATTTTCTGTAGTGTCAATTGAAAATGGTTTTTGAGGATAATTTAATATTTCATAATGTAGGTTTATATTACCAGAATTCTCAAGGACAAAAGTTGTATCGCTGCATTCATTTATATATTCCTCATCTTTCCAATTTTGTGGAATCTCATTATAATAACAACATATTCCTGTGGCAGTAAGAGCAATCGTCTTTATGGCGGCAACTTTTTGAGAGTCTGGAATACCATATCGATAATGTATTCGTAATGAATCATCATAGCTACCTATATCTGTGGTATGAAATTCAACTTCAACTGTGCATTTATTATCGGTCTGATTTGGAGAACCATTGCATGGTTGTAAAGTACAACTGTCTGGTTTTAATATATTAAATGCGAACCCATTATCCGGGACTAAGCTGTCTACCCAAATTGTGAATTTAGAACTATCATTCAGTTCAAAATTTTTTACAGTAGGTAGTTGGTTGAGATGAACGTCTCCAAAATCTAAATCAGGAGGGATGGGTTTAATGACTTGCTCTACGCCCCTACCCACTAAATAGACGGTTACAGTGTCTAATTTTGTTGAACCGCTATCTTGAAAAATAGTGTATAGCGTTCCATTATAAGTTTTTATTGAATCGGGATGAAAATAGATGGACATATCTTTATTTATCTGTTTTGCTTTAATAGTCAATGGTAATTCAGGTTTATTTTTAAACTTAAATGAAACTGCTTTTTGCGAAATCCAAAGACTCTTAATAGTAAGGGGGATATTTCCAGTGTTTTCTAACTTTACAATTTCTTCGGGCCCGTCATCTGTAAAAGGAACTTCTCTAAAATTAATAGTATCCTCTGTAACAATGACAGTATCATATTTAATGTGAAGTATTGCATCCTGCCCGATACCTGTTAAGTTTAATTCTTTGGTATGATCATTGTTTTCGCTATCTTCAAATGTTATCAAAATTTGGTCATCAATTGTATCAATTTTGGATGGATGGAAAAATAATTGAGCTTCTCCAGACCTGTTATATGCAAAGGAGTCTTCCCAATCACTTGGTCTTGAAAAGATAGCATTGTTGTTAGGACCACTGACTTCAAAATTTAAAAATTGTATGTTGCCAATTTTTTCCCACGGTAAAATATCTGTAATAGTATCATTCACATGTGCTTTATAATTGTACGAAAGGCATGAATCGATCTTACCGTCGATTACTAAATCCCCGTCATTGCATGTTGCAGTAAGAACAACAACTGTGTCACTTGCGGAAACAGGATTATTATATATATCGCTCCAATGTATTTTAAGAGTACCGCTAAATGCGCCTTCTGTTTGTGTTGAAAAGCTTAAATCGCAGTAAATAGAATCGCCAGGATAAATGACAGTATCTATCGAATCAATATGAAAATATTCAGTATCTTTGCAGGCTATTTTTGCTGATACTATTAGTGGCATGAAGTCGTTATTATCATTGGAAATTATTAATTGTCTGATTCTTGTGCAATCTTTCTCAACTTCCCCAAAATGAATTGTAGTTGAATCAACTGATATCGGATTTGTTTCCTTAAATTCGTACTTATATACACCAGTACCGCTGGTACCAAGGTACACAACATTTGGATTATTTAAATTCACACAAAATGATTCGCTAATTTGACATTCGTTGAAATTAGTTTCTAACGTAGATTCAATGCTGTTTTCTTTTCCAACAAGATGTCGATATATTTGACTTACTCTTTTTGTCGAATCGGTGACAAGAGCATAAAGCAGACCATTAACTTCAGGATTTGTTGGAATTAACTCTAATTTTATTACGTTTTCGTTTTCGAGTGGCAAATTTTTGTATTGTTGAAAATTGAATTCTTCTGGCTCTTGATAATAATAAATTCCATCCGATGTACCACTAAAAACAATATCTTTTTGTGAATTATACGCTAAGGAATAAATTTGCAGACCTATTGGATCCCACTCTGGTAGTGTGCCCGGTGCATCTATGTTAATTTTAGAGATCTTTTGCAATGAAGAAATATAAAGTTCTTTAACTGTTTCCTCTGATAGTCTTCTTGCGGCTATGTCAGTTATATACAAATCAGTTAAATATTCATTTGGTCGATCGAAGTCGTTATCATAATAGCTGAATAATCCATTATGTGTGCCGATGTAGATAATAGAACCTGCTGTATCGATAACTATTTTTGTGACTATAACTTTTTTTAAATCAATGAATTCAAAGAGATCAGAATCAAATACCTTTTTATAAATTCCATTATTTGTTCCAATATAGATATTTTCGCTTGCCGGATCTCTTGCTAAGGTTGTAATATAATTATATGTTTCAAAATCAGTCCATGACGCTTTTGAATTGTTTAAGTCAGTCCAGAAAATGCTACCGTCGGTAGCTGCCCATATTCTATTTGCAAGGGTATCAAATATAATATCATGTACGCGATGGGCACAAAAGAATTTGTTATTTTTTGATTGCCATCCATCATCATCTGAATAATAATAAATTCCACTATTCATACCGAGCCATGGAAAATCAATCGCTTTTTCTGTTGCAGCAAAGGCATTTATTGGACTATCCGGTAAATCATCCTTTTCAATTTCAACCCAATCTCTAAAGTCAGAGTGTTTTTGGAAATAGTTTTTCAATTTAAAAATGCGATCATCTTCCGTAATTGCGTAGGTACCGATGAAATTAGGGGTGCTACTAAACCATGGTTCCAATGCAATAATCGAATGATTTTTTAAATAATCACACCAGCTATTGTCATTTAAATGAGAGGTATAGTTATAGTACCCCTGATCTTCTGACCCTGTAAATACGATATATCTATCTTTAACATCACTATTATCTTGAAAATATCTTCCTGCTAAGCAGTTTATTTTTGTGTTATTAATTCGCTTGTCTATTGAACTATCCTCATTTACATAATCAGTATACAGATAAAGCCCATTATCGGTCGCGATACAAATTTTTTCTAATTTTATTTGAGAGCTATTAGGTTTCCGAAGAGGTAAGATATCATTCACAAAATTATAAAGATTTGTGCATGCACCAGACTCCTTTATTATTTCTCCATTGTTTAATATGAGCAATTCTTTCTCATTTGTGATTGCGTAGAAAGCTTCCTGGTTGCTAGTGTCTTCACAATTTCGTAGTTTTCTGATTTTATAATCATCCAATTTTTCAGAATAATTTTCCCAATTACCAGAGGCATTTAAAAAGAAAATTCCATTATCTGTAGCAGCATAAAGCTGATCCTCCTTGAACATTAAGCTATATATATTCCAAGTTTCAGGCAGTCTATTATTTCTGCTTATCCAGGATGAACAAAGAGAGTCATACTGAAATATACCGCCGCCCATAGTGCCAATATAGACATTTTGGGGTTTCTCAGGGTCAATTGCTATTGCCTGCACATTCCCGCCCCAAAGTCCAATGTTAAATGGATCCCATTTATTTTCAGATGCTCGGACTAAGTTTGTGATAAAGATTACAAAAATAAATATCTGTATG
This sequence comes from Promethearchaeota archaeon, assembly GCA_014729315.1. The sequence continues at coordinate 4,946 of WJKD01000387.1, forward strand.
AAATAGGAAATTTGTTTTTTGTTTTTATAGTTCA
>WJKD01000388.1 GCA_014729315.1 Promethearchaeota archaeon
ATCGGACTGGTGCAATGCGTGATCGAATTCGATTCGTCGGTAGTGGAATTCGACGGACTGGCGTCGCAGATACCGTTCATCGTGCTCAGCGCTGCCAATGCCGATTGCCCGTTTCCGGCGTCTGCATCCGGGACGAATAACAACGTGCTGGTGCAATTATTTGGTAGCGGCAGCCATTCATTTTCCGGCGCCAATAAACTACTGTGCAAATTGCTGTTTTATGTCCGGGAATCTGCCGTCAATTCAACCCCGTTCTATTTTGATGTCGATCCGTCACATTCATTTCTGACGACGCTGCACTTAACAGACATCGCAGGAGAGCAGATCAATTTCATCCACGGCAGCGGCAGCACAACCGCGGTCGGCGATGACGAATCGGCAACGAAGCCGCAGCAGTTCATGCTCTACCAGAATTACCCCAATCCATTCAACGCCGAAACGGTGATCACATTCGATGTCCGGGAAAAATGCCACGTCTCCCTGAAAATCTTCGATCTTTTGGGACGCCAGAAATTAGCCCCGGTATCGCAGGAACTGGAATCCGGCTCACATTCTGTTCGGGTGAACAGCAGTGCGCTGTCCTCCGGTGTGTATTTGTACCGGATTGAAATGGGTGGATACTCGGCGGTGCGGAAGATGGTGGTTTTGGAGTAGGTGTTAAAAGTAATAATTTTTATTGATCTTATGGAATATTTTTATATATTATTTGTGAATACATAATGGAGCTAATTATTTGCTATTTTTGATTATTGAAAATAGTATCATTATCAGACAGAACTACTCAAATAGGATTACAATATTATTTCACTTCATATAATATTCGTCTTAGAAAAACAATAGGAGTTATGATTGGAGTTATTTATTAACATTATATCAATAGGTGCATCAATCTGTACAATTTTATTGTTTTTTGCTTCAATTTTTCTTAATTGGAACCAGTACAAGAAACGATTCAAAGAAACGAAAACAACTATAGATAAATTAATGAATTTATCATTAACCATATTTGCCTTACTAGTAATGGTTGTAGGTGTTATCTCAGTTTTATTATTTTGTGATACTGTAATTTATGTAGTTAAATCGAATTTGTCAGGTGATATGAATATTCCACAAAATTACAAATCACAAGGTCAAGTTGGTTTATTTTTAGCATCCTTTTTTTTGATGACATGGTGCTTGCTAATTAGAATACTGACGAACAATCAATTTAAAGAAAATCAAAAAGGATTTGACCTGGTAATTGCCTTAAATGCTATTGGCTTTTTTGGTATGATGCATTTTTTAAACTACGATTTCATCAAAATATGTACTGTAATAATTTCGACTATTCAAAGATATATTTAATAAAATAAAATTGAGATAAGCATTGAGTTGAAGCATGAGTTATTGTGCCACACTTCAATGACATTAAATACATAATCTGAAAATAAGTGCTTATTTTTGGGATAAACAATAAACAAAATTTTTAAGTTGGGTTTTCCATCGTATTGAGGAAATATATGAAAAAAGAAATAGAAAGGTTTGTGACAACAGATCCAGATGAACTTCTAAAAATCAGGTTTTCTCGTTTCAGAAGCCCTGAAATAGCAAAAAAGCTCTTGTTGGATAAATGTAATCAAAAAGATATTTCGGTAAATCAAGATCTAATTAATGAAAAAGCTAAAGGGCTTTCCTCAATTATCGATTCTGCCTTAAGCTACTTTCAAATTAAAGAGCAAAGCTTAAACGCAAGGATTCTTTCTCGATATTACGCTTTACTGCAATTCACAATTGCAGAAGAAGTGGCTTCCATTGAGAACACAGTCGATTTGAAAGTAGCTCAAAAATATACTGAAAAAGGGCACGGATTGAATACTTTGAATCAATATATCGATTCTAATTTTTTAGATAACTTTTTTTGTTACTTTCGAAATTTGGGACATTTTTACCATTATTTACAGCAAGCTGGATATTCGAAAGATGAAAATTTATTCATTGCAGAACGGTTAAAGCAAAATGAAAATATTAGCAATGAACATTTATTGTCATTATCTGATCTTTTTAGGCGAATACCTGAACTGCAAAACATTATTGAAGAATATACAGATAAATGTCCTTTGGTGTTACATTTTGGTCGTGACTCAACTGAAGTAAATGAGAAATACAATGAAAGAAGGGAGCTATCCCCAAATATAACAAATACTTCACCGACTACCGTTACTCCCCAGAATAATGAAAAAGTAAAAACATTTATAGCGATTTACCCGTCTTCTGAAAGAATGACCATTGAATATTTACGAGAGTTGAAAACGCCGTTTTCAAACTTTAAAATAAAAAACGATACTATAAGTGATTCAGAGTATGTTACCTGCGAGTTCCATCATTCCAATGAAGGAAGTTGGTGGAACTCAATAAAATATTACAAATCTAGCTTCTGTCCAACATCCTATATTATTCCTATTTTTGACAAGATTAATGATCCTATCGTTATTAATTTTGCATTAATGTATTCTTTGAGCATTCTAGTACGATATCTTCCCAATATCTGGTGCGAGATTACTGTAGGAAAACTGAGCAAAATTGGCAACTTAATTGATTACTATCTATCAGTATTTGATCATGTTATACCGAAACAAATGTATGAACGAATAACTGGAAAGAGTATCCATATTAGTATGCCAGGTGGCTGGGATGCTTTTTTATAATAAATTTTATTCATTAGGTATGCTTTGCTTATAGTTGATTGAAATGGAGGATAAATCATGTGGAAAGACCCGATTGTTGAAGAAACGAGAGAATAAGGGGATAAATATACAGCTAAATTCAATTATAACCTCGATGATATTTTTAATGATTTGAGAAAAAAAGAAAAAGAGCACACGGTTGTACGGTTTAAGCCAAAACCATATATTCAACTTTTAAAAAAGCAGTTGCCTGCCGGTTTTTTTATTACAGGGCTGAATATTATAAAAGATGATTAAAGTATCGAAATGGTATTAAACTAGCATTACGATCTGCATGGCACCCACAGTGATTCTTGGGATTATGATAATTTATGCTTGAAATAAAATCATAAAAATGCTATTTTATGAATACAGAAAAAATTATAATTAAATTAAAATTGAAGTCATGTTGAAACATGGATAAAAACAGAAAATTGCTGAATAAATACGAAATTATCATCTATTGGAGCGAAGCAGACAATTCATTTATTGCGGAAGTTCCGGAATTGCCTGGCTGTATGGCTGACGGCAAATCTTATCAAGAGGCTATCCGCAATGTGAAAACGATTATAGCAGAATGGATTGCAACCGCGAAGGAATTGGGGAGACCGATACCACAACCTAAAGGGAGATTAATGTATGCATAATGCCGCCGTTATGAAAGATATGGAAAAATTAATCGAAAAATTAGAATTATTAACGGATATTCACATCGCAGAATCACAACTGGAGAAAGGAGAAGGAGTTAGCCACCAGCAGGCAAAGGATCAAATATTGGGAACGATAAAGAAATGAAATACAAATTATTTAAAGAAGTCGTATTGCTCAAAGATATTCCTGAAAAAAGGTTGAAAAAAGGAGACGTCGCAACTATTGTAGAACATCATCCGGTAAACGATTCTGTTGATGGATATACGTTAGAAGTTTTTAATGTTTTTGGTGATACAATAACTATTATCACTGTATCTGAATCCGATATTCAACCATTGAAAGAGAATGAAATCTTTAGTGCGCGTACTTTAGAAGCTGTATAGATAATAAATAATTCGAAACGGAAGATAAAAAGGATGATTCCATTTAAAGAATGTCCGATTTGTGGTGGAGAAGTGATTGAAAAAGAAGTAGAAAAATTACTACGCGGGGGCAAAAATACTGCTGTTGTAAGA
>WJKD01000389.1 GCA_014729315.1 Promethearchaeota archaeon
ATTAAAAGGAATAAAAAAAGGAATTATTATTAAATTTTTATGAGAGAGATTTTTCCCAGCTTTGACAAATAAAAAAAAAGAAAGGAAAGCACAAGAAATTATGCTTGGATTTTTTTAATTTCAAAGTATTGCTTGCTTAACTTGTTAATAATCTTTTGTGAAGCTCTATTCTTCATCATGTATTTTATTAATTCGAGCTTTTCCTCAAGGAGTTGTTGCTTTTTTCCTCTAGGGTCGTTTGAATTTCCAATAATGTGTTTTATTACATGTGAATGAGGTACTTGGCTTCTTAAAAACTTTTTAATCTTTTTTACGAGCGTTCGATCCCACGCATCGTAAATATATTTATCTGCCTTTGAAAATCTAATTGTTTTGGTATAGGACAATTTTTAATCTCAAATGCCCATCGTATAATTTTAAGATATAATTTATTTTCCAATGAAATATTTAAACACCGATAGTTTGAAAATATATAAGAAAGATTACTAAAAGTGGATAATTCCTTAACAAGAATGAGTAAAAAATCAAAACCATAAGGGTTCCTTAGAAAAAATTAAATTTGAAACGAATTTAAACACTATTTTTAAGTTGATGATTGTTTTGAATTCTCAAGGTAATTATTAGATGTAGTCATTAGATAATATGTGGTGATTGGATTTTGACTAAAATTGAATTAAAGCCTATTGGAATAGTCCGTTGTTCGCTTACAATTAGCGATAACATACCCGTGCAACCTAAATTTTCAGAGATTGAAGGAGAGATCGAAATCTTCGAGAAATACAATAAAGGGTTGAAAGACCTTGAGGATTTTGAATATGTTATATGCATCGCCTATCTTCATCACGTAAAACTGCCAGTCTCGCTTCAATCAAGCACTCATTGGGACAACGAGAAGCATGGGGTCTTCGCTATCAGAACACCCCGAAGACCTAATCCCATAGGATTATCTGTGTTTAAGCTTTTAAAAATTGAAGCAAATATTCTTTCTGTGAAAAATCTGGATCTTGTTGATGAAACACCCGTATTAGATATCAAACCATTCGTTCCCTCGATCGATAATAGAGAAACTAAAAACAACGGATGGATTAAGGGTCGATTTTAAATATATTAGAAAGCGAATTAAAAAATCATTTGAAACATGCTTATTCATATCTTTCAAATCGGATATTTTGAGTTTTTAGAGATTTATTTATATAGATCTCTAAGTCATAAAATTAAAAAATCTAGTAAGATTACTATTTATAAAAATCATAAAAAAAAATTATATCGGTGAAAAAATCATGTCAAATGTTCCAATAATAATTCTAAAAGAAGGAACTGAACAGACTCGAGAAAAACAAGCCCGAGAAAGAAATATCAAAGCAATGAACGCTATTGCGGAGATGATCAGGTCAACGCTCGGACCGAAAGGTATGGATAAGATGTTGGTTGATTCGTTAGGAGATATTACAATAACTAACGATGGCGCTGAAATTTTAAAGCAATTAGACTTGGAAAATGTAGCTGCGATTATGATGGTTAACATTGCCAAAGCTATCGATTCAGAAATAGGCGACGGAACTACCTCAGCGGTTATCTTTGCAGCAGCTCTTTTAAATAATGCTTTAGAATTAATTGAGCAGGGAATCCACCCGAAACACATAACCACAGGCTATAAACTCGCAGCTGATAAAGCAGTTAAAATAATTGATGCTATAGCGGAGAATGTATCAAAAGAAGACGATGAAATATTAAAAAACGCCGCAAAAACCTCTATGAACTCGAAGGATATTGCCAGCATGAAATCATTTTTCGCAGATTTGGCTCTCAAGGCAGTAAAGCAGATCGCCGAAGATGGAAGAACTTTCGATAAGGTTGGAAATATTAAGATTGTGAAGGCACCTGGTAAGTCTGTAAAGGATTCTCAATTAATTAATGGAGTATATATTAAGAAGGATAAAGTAAATTCGGGAATGCCGGATAAAATTAGTAACGCCAAAATAGCAGCAATTCGAAAGAAATTAGAGGTAGTAAAAACAGAATACGACGCTGAGATTCGAATTTCCAGTCCAGAAGACATTGACAAGTTTAAAAACCAAGAAAACGCCATGTTAGACGAATATATGAAAGTTTTTAAGAATCTAGGCGTAAATATGATTGTAAACAGTCAGGATATCTCAGATAAATTCGGAGCTTCCTTAGCAAAAGAAGGAATTGCAGCAATTAAAAACCTAGGAGATGACGATTTTAAATCTGTATTAAAAGCGATTGGTGCCAACCGCATCGATAATTTAAAAGACCTGACTGAACAAGATCTCGGCTACGCAGACATCGTTAAATTCGAGAAGTTTGATGAGGACGAATATACGTTGTTTTCTGGTTGTAAAAATCCTAAGTCAGTATCAATCTTGCTCAAAGGCGGATTAGAAAAAATACTAAATTCCGCAGAAATCGCTTTACACGATGTGTTAAGCGTAGTAGCAAAAATTCTAGATACGGGTAAAGTTGTTGCTGGTGGTGGAGCAATCTATATGGAATTGGCAAAACGATTAAAAGATTACGCAAACGAAGTAAGCGGACGCGAACAAACGGCGATAAATACTTTCGCTCTTGCTTTGGAGGAGATTCCTACAACTTTGATTAGAAACGCAGGGTTAGATGCGATTGAAAAGATTACTGAATTAAGAGCCGCTCACAAAACTGACGCTGATAAATGGATTGGTATCGACACTATTACTAGCAAAATAGGTGATAATTTTAAAAATGGAATTGTAGAGCCTGCCGCTTTAGTGTCTCATATATTGAAATCGGGAAGCGAACTTTCAAACCTCATATTAAGAGTCGACAGAATCATAAGAGCAAGTAGTGCTGAAAAATCTGGTTTTAAACCTTAAAAAGCCCTTAATTATTTTCTTGACTTTTAAACTATATTTTTAAATATTTAGTTTTTCACATTTTTTCATTCTTTTATTTTTCAATCTCGTGGCACAGAAACCAATTTGAAATAAAGAATGAGATTTAAAAATTTTTTAGCTTTTATTTGATAGAAAAAAATTCTTCTAAATCTGAGAGTTTTCGATTCATCCAAGCTTTAAATTTTTCGAAATGGCTTATTGAAGGCAATTCTTCCTCAATTATTTTATTATTATTGGGTTTGGACTTTTTTAACTCGAAATTATCTAGTTCCGATTCATTAAGAGCAAAATAATTTTTTGAATCCTTTTTCCCATTTTCAAGGTTCAATTTTCGAAGTTTTTCCTTTTTCTTGTGTGAATTGATTTTAAATCCATTTTTTTCATTTGAGTTTTCTTCGTTTTCCAGGAGCACGCTTTCGTCAATTCCTAAATTATTAAGAATAAAGTCAACGTCTTCTTTATCGGAATCGTTCAGTGTGGATTCTGAGCTGTTCAAACTGAGCCAATCTGTCAAAAACCTCGGATCGATCCCATCTCTCCAATGATGCGATCTTAAGTATATATAAAGACTCTTTGGGTTATATAATTGTTCCAAATCAAGGTTACTGGCGTTAACTCGCTCGCTACGATATTTGTGGAGTAAATGAACAAATTCTCGACCAAGTTTAGAATTTGTTTGAATAATCGTCTCGTATTCTAGCGAAAAATCGATACTTGAATGTTTTTCGGTTTTTAAATTCATTTCTTCGTTATTTAGATTGAGCTCAGGTATACGAATAGAATAATAA
>WJKD01000390.1 GCA_014729315.1 Promethearchaeota archaeon
CAACGCGCTCGAATTTAATGCCCCGCAAATACGCTTGCAGCTCGACAGCATTCTGGACTCGCCCGAAGAGCCAATGCGTCTGCCAAAACGCCAAGTAATTGCCCCGTTGTCGCTTTTTCTGGTGTCTCGAAAATCTGAGGTAGTAACCTTCAGGATTTTCAATCATTTTTAATTTTAAAAGGATTATTAATTGAGAGGAAGTATATTAAAAAATTTTTAAGTTTTTAGAAAATATCTGCTACTATTTTGAAATATGCCAATATAAACTATAGATCTTATCTCTGATACCTCTAAGAAACAAATTAAATGATTAAAATTTCATTCTTTACTCAGATCAGCTCCGCATTCGGCGCAAAACTTTTGTCTCTCAATGACGCTTTGACCACAGTAAGGACAAAATTTTAGTTGATCTTTTGGAATTACCTCGTTTTCCTTGGAAACAGATTTTTGAGCCTTCTCTAAATCCTCTTGCTTATCTTCTGATTCAACGAAAGCTTCTCGTTTCTTTTTTTGCCTATGTAAGAGTATTATTAGAGCAGTTATAATTCCAATTATGATTATAGTTATCACAATAATCCAAAATAGCGAATTTGAAAGCAGATTGAATTCCAATTCGTACGAAAACAGCGTTTCTTCGTCATATGTAAAATCAAATGATTCTAAAATACCCTCTGGTGAATATTTACTCACTATTTCAATTTCCTTTCCATTATCCATTTCCATAGATACTTTAATTCCCCCAGGAATCGCTTGTACGTCCCCATCAATTCCCTCATCTTCAAGATCCTCGTCCATTATCGAGACAATTTCATTCCAGTCTACATTATTAGCAATGAATAAAGACCCATAAAATAAAATCAAATCATAGACATCTTCATCATACTTAAATATGAATAATTCAAGTTTACGGGAATCCAACTCCCAATCGTTATTCTCGCGATCTTCTGATGTAAAAAAATAGCATATAGCTTTGACAGCCCTATAGCTTCCTATAGATTCGTTCATATTGTATACGCTAACATCTTGCTCTGCTGATAATTGTTCGATACTAACTTGAATTGCTTCTAGATCATCGTCGTAATTTGGTACAGAGGTATCGTTAGGAAAATCGCTAATATACTTATTGTAAACATCTTCATCAAAATCAATTATCCAAACATAATTTTCTTGTTCATTAACGCCCACATAACCTGGTGTAGCGCTTACATTATTGATTAAAGCAAGAGTAATTACTATAATAAACGCAATTAATAATATTGTTTTCTTTTTTCTCATAGAATTATGCACCTATCTAATTTTGGTTCCGCATTTCACACAGAATGATTCTTCTGTTGTGATTGCTGATTTACAATTTGGACAATAATCTAACTTCTCTTCATCCCCTTTGTTTGTTTCGGTTTTATTAGATCGATGTTGAATATCAGCCATTTTTTCTAAGGATGACAATTTGTGAAAACCCTTAATATTATAAATATAGGCAATGAACAAAGTAAAAATTAGAATTCCAAATATGTTAAAAATATCTGCTAACCTATTGTTTTTAATACCTGTTATGCATTTTTCATATATTTCATTTGGTATTAGCAATTTATTTTTTTTAAAGAAGATCCAAAAGTCATTCCAAGCGCTTAACTCTATAAATGCCCCAGTTGTCATTAAAAGGTAAGCTATTAGGAATACAATAAATAAAATTTGAATATGGAAAACTAGTCCACCCCATATAAATGTTCTTGTTATATAACTATAATAGAGCCAACTGAATCTTCCTCCATAATTATTATAAAAAATCAAAAATATCATGATAAAAAATAGACTTAGCTGAGATCCAAATCGTCCGATAAAACCAATTGAAAAACCAATCAAGAATTTTATGCGATAAGAAGATAAAGTTTTGCTTTTAAGATTGCTAGCAATTTTCTTTATTTTTTTTTGAGATAAAAGAAGTATAATCAAAACAACGACATTTATGAAAAGCGCTACGATACCAAAAAAGAAAATAATAATTGCACTTAGAATTAACAAAGTATAAACTGGTTTGATTTTTTTACCGAATTCAGAAAATTCCTTGTAAATAGTTGGATCAGCCATTATAAGAATGTGAGAACTATTCTCTTGGTTGAAGATATTTTTAATTTGGAGGATACTCTTAAAAATATTTCTATGGAATATGAGTAGTCCAAATCCTTTCACATTGATTTATAAATTTCGGTAATATAGATCTAAGCTTTCTGAATATTTAAAGCTTTGGCACTTATTTTTCATAAATTGAAGAGACAATTTTATCAGGTCTAAAATATCACATAATTGTGGTCTCTGTTCTTACTTTATGTATGCAGGTTGAATTTCTTTTTTAAGATTCGCTTGGATTTTTAATAAACATCAACAGTTAGCTTATTCTATATAAGGTTCTTAATATTGCCTACTGGAATTAATATCATGAATCTAGAACCTTGAGAATAATCTTTCGGTATTCGATTTTCCACCCAGATTTTACCGTTATAAGTTTCAATAATTTTGTGAACTAATGAGAGGCCGATTCCCATCCCTTTTTGACCCTTGTGCTTTCGATGCCCTCTTTTAAAGATAAGATCCTTTCGATCGTTCGAAATACCAATTCCGTTGTCAACAAATTCCACACCTACGAATTTTTTATCCTTCTCACTTACTTCAGTTACATTCACTTCGATTTGAATTTCTTCGCTTTCGTTGTATTTTACGGCGTTTGTCAAGATGTTATCAAACACATCTTTCAATAATTCATTTGCTTGAACATAAATCTGTTTTATATCGCAATTTAAATTAATATTCATGGATTTGTCTTGACAAATTGATTTAATAGTGGTAATTGAGTCTTTTAGAATTGAACTCATTTCAATTGTCTTAATAGGTTTCTCTTTTTGTTCTAATTCAGAAAGCATGTTAACTTCTCTGATAAGTTTTTGAGCTTTTATTACTTGCCTATCGACAATACCTAAGATTGAATTTAGATCGCTCAATTCCTTATTGTCTACTTCCACTAATTGATAAGAGATAAGTTCTATAGAGGATCTAATAACTTGCATGATGTTGTTTATGTCGTGAGTAAAAAGGTCTTTGTAGAAATTACCCCGTTCGAAAGCTTCTCGATATTTCTTTTCAGATTCTTTTAAGATCTTCTCAGACATCAGCTTTTTAGTAATATCTTCAACAGTAGCTATCATACCGTCAAATTCATTGTTCATATCAAACAGAGGAGATGCATTGATAGAGAGATAAATTCTTTCATCATTCTTTTTTTCAATAGCGTGTCTAATATTAAACACGGGGCTTCTTTCCTTTTGAACGACTACAAATGGTAACTGTTCTTCTGGAAAAGGATTACCCTCGAAATCTGTAATTTTCCACGAGGGAGCATTATAAAGTCGCCCCACAATCTCACTTTTGGATAATGCTAAAGTTTTCTCAGCTTGAGGATTAGAAAATATAATTTCTCCATCTTTATTTACCATCATTATTCCTGTGGGACTCATTTCACTTATTCTTTCGAATATATCCCGTTCACGGCGTATATTTTCTTCGGCATTTATTCGTTCTCTAATATCTCGCGATAAACCTAAAATTTGATGGGGTTTATTGTTTTTATCCCTAATTATGGTAAATGTAATTTCGATCGGTATGATAGTTCCATCTTTATGAAGATGTTCAGCTTCAAATGTGCTTGTAGTAGCAAAAGAATTTGAACTTTTAACTCGTTTCTTCATTTCCTCTTTAAGAATGGTTCTCGCTATTTTTATTGATTTTTTAGTCATCCTTTTCCGAAGAGGAAGTTTTAAAGCCTCCTCTACTTTAAAGCCTAAGATTTTTTGAACAGAAGGACCTACATAAGTGAGATTTAAGTTCATATCGGTAACCCACACAAAAGAACCAGAATTTTCTGAAATTAGTCGATATCTTTCTTCTGATTTCTTTAATGCTTCTTGGGTTTGTTTTCTTTCTGTTACGTCCCTTCCAAACGCAAGAATTAAGTCTTCTCCGGTCCTAGATTTGTAGCGTCGAGCACTATATTCAAAAGGAATTGACTGACCATTTTTAGTTATTAGAGAAAGTTCCAATGTTGCCTCCCCCTTATTTATTATTTCCTCAGTGTTAACAGAAGCCTTTTTTAAATCTTCTTCATTGTAATAAGCATCAGGAGTTGTTAAACTCGCAATCTCTTCGTTGGTGTATCCACTAATCTTTCTGAATGAATCGTTCCATCTTATAGCCCTTTTTGTTTTTGGATTAAAGAGAAATATAGTATCGGAAGTCGTATTTATTAAATCTTCGGTGAATTGTTTTTCTAATTTAAACTTATCTTCTATTTCTTTTCTCTTGGTTATATCCTCAGCGACCGAAACGAAATAATTAGGCTCTCCGTTTTCTTTGAATAAAAGCGCTACGGTTAATTTGACCCAAACTATTGATCCATCTTTTTTTATATAGCGTTTTTCGAGACCAACATTTTGTAATTCCTTTCTGAGCATTTTATTAAATAATTCCACATCCTCCTCAACATCTTCCGGGTGTGTTATGTCAGAAAACTGAATTTTGCGTAATTCTTCCCTTGAATATCCGACTATTTCGCAAAATCTCTGATTTAATCTAATAAACTTTCCTTTCGGGTCGACGTGAGCTATCCCGACTGCAGCTTGTTCGAAGGTTTTACGAAATCGTTCCTCAGATTCAATTAGTTTTTGAGCGACTTCTTTTGGTTCGTTTATATCTTTGATAATAGAGAGATCAGCTTCCCCTTCGTTATATCTAATTGTTCTGGAAGAAATTTCAACCCAATTAATTGATCCCGATTTTTTAATTATTCTAAATTGGAGGTTCTTTATATCTTTAATAATTCCTCTATATTTTTTCTCAAATATGTCGATTACTTTTTCTTGATCTTGGGGAAGAATAATATTGAAGAACCATTTTGGTTTCCAATCTAAAATCTCAGAAATAGAATATTCTGTTATTCGTGAGAACTCTTGGTTTACGTAATTAAATTTCCAATCCTGTGTAATCGTGATTCCAATAACCGACTGATCCGAAATCGCTTTAAACAAATCGTCGGGATAACTATCTATTTCTATAGATTCATATTTGTTTATAATTTCACCTTTATTGGATATTTTTTCTAAAGACTTCCGAGATTCCTCAAACCTATGCCTAAGTTTATTATATTTTTCCTGGAGGATCTGATTTTTAGTAATGTCCATAATGCTGACAACTACTAGATCGGGAGGCATAGAATTATAATTGAAACGAAAATAATTTAGTTCCATGGTTTTATTATTCTTCGTTTTTACAACCTCAGAGAAAGAGGCACATCTGTTATGACATTTATGTAAATTTTCTAAAATTTCCGGATGAGTTTTGTAATAGTCAGATGCTTTAATCCCTAATGTTAATCTCAAATCATTAAATTGAAAATCTTTACAAGAATTGTTTATATTTAACAAAGTAAAATCCTTTCCGACGCGCTGCCAAGCTAGTGCCGGAACTGGACATAAATTGAACATTTTAATAGCTTCTTTGTTGAATAAATTAGAGTTTTTCTTACCGTTAATCAAAAATATCTCCCTTTTGCGTCGAAAAATACTTTAATTCAAAATTTTGAATTATGATTTTGTAATTTAAAAAGTACTTTAAATAGTTACAGATTATAGCTCATTAACTATTATCAGAAACATTTTGTTAGTAAATAATATCAATAATTCCTCACTTTATAAGACATAATTAGTTGAATTGAAGAAAATTGAAAGCTGTTATTATTGGATCTGGACTATCTGGCCTTACTGCTGGAGCCTTGATGGCTCAAAAAGGTCATCACGTTATTATATTTGAACAACACGGGGAAATAGGCGGCGTTACCGCAACAATGGAGAAAGACGGTTATAAATGGGATTGGGGACAAATGCTCGTTCCAGAATTAAGTGAAGGAGAAGCGGGTAGAAAGATACTCAAAAAATTAGGAATATCAGAACGGGTTAAAGTTATTAAAGGTTATAGAGAAAATTATTTCCCTGATTTCACGATTCGAAGACCAGAAGACTATTTAGGAAGAGAATGGAGAAAAAAGTCTTTTAAACGATTATTTCCAGAAGATGCGAAAGGTATCGATAGATATTATAAAATTTACGAACGGATCCATGATCTCTCGTCTATGTTTAACAAAAAGGGTTTCATAAATAAACTTAAGCTCCTTATTAAATTCTTGCCGTTAATAAGAAAAAAGAATTGGTCAGCTCAAGAATTAATGGATTATTGTTTCTCTAACGAACAACTTCAAGCTGTTTTTACTGGAATCCTAGCTGATTACGTCATCTCACCGCAGGACTTTCCGGGTTTAATTATACCAATTATTAACGCAGAGTCCCAATACGACGAACGGATTCCTTTAGATTATGAAAAACACGAACATCGACCTTCCTGGACCTTTATCATTGGTGGATGTGTAGAATTAGTCAACGCACTCGCTTCCGCGTGTAAGTCCTTCGGAGGAAATATAATTACTAACACGGCCATATCAAAAATAGATGTTAGCAATAACAAAGTAAAAGGAGTTATCACTTCAGACGGTCAAGAATTTGAAGCCGATGTAATCATAGCCAGTGGTGGTGCAAAAGAATTATTCTACGACTTAGTCGGAGAGCAATATCTTCCCGATGAATTCGTCGAGACCTATATCAATGATTTATATACCACCGAATCTGTGTTTATGGTTCATTTAGGAGTTGATTATGATCCCTCTATCCATCAAAATAACGCAGCTCTCTGTTATTACTACCTAAGTTACGATATACAAAAGAGCATAGACGAGTGCATAGAAGGGACATATCACGAGGGTGAGCACGGTTTTTTAGCTTTTATCCCATCGAAATATTCGCCTAATATGGCACCTTCTGGTAAGCACGCAATATCAATCTATACAATTGCTCCAAATACTCCAATAAATGGAAACTGGGAAGATGATAAGGAAAAATGGGCTGAAAAACTGTTAGATATAGCCGAAAGATTTATACCTGGACTAAGAAAGCACGAGCAGACAAGGGAAATTATCACACCGTTGGATTTTAAAAAGAGAACGTATCTAAAAAAACACGCTTTTGGCGGAACCGTTCCACATTTAAAAATACCACCACCGCCTCACAAAACACCTATTAATGGATTATGGTTTATAGGGGCTCAGAGTGAAACATACGGAGGAGTAACTGGCGCTATGACAGGCGCGGAAAATGTGGTTGAGATAATATCTCAAGAGACTTATGTTGAGACAACTAAGCAATCATTTAAAAGTTTGTCAAAATAGCCAATTTACCGAATCTTCAGAATTTGAGAAGCTAAAACTCTAGTTAGCGAGTTTCTATATGCCATACAGCACTTATTAATTTGCAATTCACTCGAAATGAATAGATAGAATAAAAAGCAAAATATTAAATCATACTAATTGATGATCCATATATATTTTAAAGTAGAATAAAAATAATCTGATTAAGACGGAATATTTCGAAAAAACGGTTCACACTAGTATTTTTTTAATTATTGGAAACAAAATAATTATATAAATTGATTATTTAGGCTTTCGTCAATAATATGAAGAAACGGGTTCTTTACAAGGTTCTTGTCGCGGGAGACGCAAATGTCGGAAAAACCACACTAGTGCATAGATATGTGGACGGTATATTCATAGATTCGGCTACCATGACGATCGGAGTTGAATTCGTAATGGAAGAAATCCCTATCAACGATGTACAAGTTCAATTACAGATCTGGGACATCGGAGGTCAGCAACGCTTTCGTTTTATGGTTGAAAAGTACATACCGGGAGCAAAGGGCGCCCTTTTACTTTTTGATACAACTAATATGACAAGTTTTGTGAACATCGAGAAATGGACAAAAATTCTCCGCACACACGACGAAAGCCTTCCCATTATCCTTGTTGCTACGAAATGCGATCTAGAGGAATATTCCATAGTTAGGGATTATTACCCCGAATTAAAACAGAAAAAGTTGAATATGTTAGATTACATTAAAACCTCAGCAAAGACGGGTCTGAATGTTGAAGAGGTATTTAAAGTTTTAGCAAAACACTTAGTTAATCACTCGTCCCCCTAAGTGCTTAGTTCTCGCTTTTATAAAGATTAATTATTCTTAAACATAATCAAAATAGCGATTCGCACGTCTTTATACTCGTTTATTTATCGGTTAAAATTAATAAAATCTAGATCTCATCTTTTATAATACTATATGATTAATGAGAATAAGTGATTATATGAAAAATAACAATTCAATTAACATTTTTAAATTTGAATACATAATTCCATCAATAAGTATATTATGGGGATTATTCCTTTTATTTTCCAATTTCTCGAACATATTTTATATTTTTGGAGACGACAATCAAATTATAATTTTTATCGGTTCGGTGTTAGCTGCTCTTGTCAGTATTTCAATTTTAATGAGACCAAATAAAGCAAAAATATTAAGGTTTATCGCAGGAGCTTTTAACTTTATTGGCGGTTTATTATTACTCCTCCTTGACATCCTGATTTTAAAAGGATCGTTGATTCTACTAATAGGCGCCTTTTATCTTGGGAGTATCATCGCTTTATTCTTTAAAAGGGATATATTTTCGGGATCAAGCGGTTTATCAGCGCGAGGATCGACTCCAGAACCAACACCTGAACCAGGTCCGGGCCCTAGACCTGAGCCAGAACCGGGACCAGAACCTATTTAAGGATAGTTTGTAGTATTTATAATACTAAACCTTGAATTTATTAAGCGAAGAAAAGAAAAGAATTATTAAAAGTCTTAATTGAAGCTATATTCGGATCTCAGAAAGAAATGAAAAGTCAATTTAAAATACTTTCCAGCACGTTATTTGGTATTTTAGGGATTTTCGTGTCCATTATTTCAATTTTCTTGTCGATTTTTCTATATAATCAAGTAGAATCGTTTAGTTTTTTTACTCATTATATAAGCGATTTAGGGGACGGTCCTAACCACTCAAATATCATTTTCAATCTTGGTGCAATAATTACAGGTATTCTTTTTGTCAATTACTTTATTTTTTCCTGGATTATAGCAATTAAATTCACACATAAGAACCAAAGAATGAATTTTATCCTCGTTTTAGGGTTTATCACCTCCTTAGGCTACATTCTTGTCGGAATCTTTACCAAAGAAAAAGCCCGACTCTTGCATAATATTGGCTCTGTTTTTTATTTTATTGGATTGAGCGCTTTAAGCTTTTACGCAGGATTCTGGGAATTCCAGAAAGATAATCCTAATCGAGTATATGGGTTAGTCTCCTTATTAATTCCGCTATTTCCTGCTCTTTATGGTATTTTTTTCTTGGCTAAATCAATAGTTCCGCAATTCGAAAGCGTAACGATTTTCATTGAATGGATAGGTTATTTTGCCTTTAAAGGCTGGTTTTCTCTGTTTATAGGTTATTTTTATTTTCGAAAAAAATAGATTAATTTGTTAAAAGTTCTCTTTGAAGTAATGTAAAAAGTATCTTCTTCATAGAGTTTTTTAATTTTACGATATAGGTAAAAGGGCTCAATAACTTAATTTTAATCAATTTTTTTACAAAAATTATAAAATTCTTCCCATGATTTTCCCATAGAAATCCGTAAAGCGTAAAGAATAAATACTCGTCCATCATAAAACAATTATAATTTATAAAGAATAGTAATTTATATTTAAATTAACATCTCATAATTAAACATCACACACTAAGGAAAAATGACTGGTACTTACTAACCTTATTTTGAAATTCTTTCAAAACAATAGGTTGACAATCAATCTAATACTTTGCCTTAACCTATGTATGAAGTTAATTAATAATTATATTCTAATAATTTAAAATAAAAAACAAAAAAAAGTGAATGAAAAAAATGGTAAATCCTTACACACGAAGAGGTAATCCCAAAAACGAAGATAACCTCATGGAATACGACGAGGGAAGTTGCTGCGACGATCCTTGCGTAAAATACACCGATGGGGACGCAGTTTGTTTAAACTGTGGTATGGTAGTTGGAAAAGCGCTCGTAGGTAACGAGAAGCGAGCTTATACTATAGAGGAGATAAACGAAAGAAAGCACACCGCACCTCGATGGAGAGAGTTCGGTCCTCGAACTTTAATTACGAATGCACGGAAGGATTCAAAAGGTCAAACTATGGATCCTAAAGGAAAAACTTTGTTTACACGACTTTCGAAAATTCAAAACTCGCTAATCTCGAGTATTGAACGAAATCTCTGGGAAGCTAAACCGAAATTAAACCTTACCACGTCTAAGATGAACATTCCTGAACATATCAAGGAAACTGCGTGGAGAATATACACTGAAGTTGCGAAGAAAAAGTTAACGATGGGTCGCTCTATTGATGGTTTTATTGCTGCTTCTCTTTACGCTGCGATAAGAATCCATGAATTTCCTCGGTTATTAGAGGATGTATGCGACGCTTCGCTCACGCCCCGACATACGGTTATTAGATCTCTTGGATTAGTCATAAAGGAAATTTTACCTGAAATGAAGTTAAAATATCGACCCATTACAATCGATCAATTAGTCTTCATGTTTGGTAATAATTTGGAATTTCCGATGGATGTTCAAAAGAGAGCTTTGAACTTTATCTCGAAGGCACGCGCTAAGGGCTTATCCTGTATTGGAAAAGACCCTAAAGGAATCGCAGCCTCAGCGCTTTACATTGCCGCAAAGAATTCTGATGTCCGTAAGACGCAGGCAGAGATTTCGGATGTTGCGCGAATTACAGAGGTCACGCTTCGTAGTCGTGTAAAAGATATAAAAAAGAGATTATAATTTTTTTTTTACTTGTTTATTCTTTATTTGTTTATTTAGTTAATTACTTCAGCAGATTTTCTTCTTCTATTGATTTTAGTTCTTTTCCCTTTGTTTCGGGTAGAAACCACGGAAGAACTAACAACGGTATGCAAACATAAAAAGCTGTACTCATTGCAACACCCACTGCAAAAGCGGGACTAAATCCGGCAGAAAGGATTAAGAAATCGGAGTAGATACCAATAAACAACCCGCTTAACGCAAATCCTCTGGCAAAACTATAGATTGTCGAAGCTGTGGACGCTCGTTCGCTAGTTGAGAATAGTTCAGTGAGCCATACGCCTTGAACTCCTGCGTTCCCTTGACCGAGTCCGAACAAAATGTAAGCAATGATTATTCCTTGCAACGAATCCGTGTAGACAGAATAAATGAACACGCTCAACGAAACGAATTGTATGATAGTGGCAATAAAAAAGGCGAGTTTTCTTCCGATATAGTCCGACAAAGCGCCAAAAGAGATAATTGAGATTGTTCCGCACATGCCTACTAACAAAACCATCAACCTTCCTAAAGCTTCGCTCCCCAATAATGTAAAATAATAAGGTCCAAAATCAACCAGATGATGGTAAATCAACTGAGACATCCAGAGCATTATTGCTGAAACGACCAAGAAGTAGATTTGTTCCTTTTTTTTAAATACATTTAAAATCGGGACTTTTCTAATCTGTCTTCCTTGCTCTTCTACGGTCTTTTTATATTCGACCATGATTTCAGTTTCTCTCATTTTGATTTGAAACAAGATCAGAAGCGGTATTGGGAATAGCGAAAATAAAAAGCAATATCTCCAAGATCCGTAAGGTAAGCTTAAAGGTAGAATAACACTTGCTACAACGGTTGATATCACAAAACCAACGACGAACGTGCTATGTAGCACACCTCCAGCTAAGCCCCTTCTCTTCGGTTTTTTACCCCACACTTCCGCGATTAAGGTATATCCAACTCCCCAGCTTACTCCCATCCCCGAAAATATTCTGGTGAAGAACAGAAACCAGAAATTCGGAGAAAATGCAGATAACGTCGTTATGATTGAATCCCAGAGTACGGAGAAGATTAATGCGGGCTTCCTTCCTATCCTGTCGGCAAGAGAGCCAAACACTAATGCACCGATAAAAGTTGCGATAAATTGCCCAGAGAATAGCAATCCAATTTCGAAATTTCCAACCCCAAATTCTTCTACTATTTTTGGGGCAATTAGGGAAATGATCGTCAGATTAAAAGCGTCGTGAATCCAGCCCACGCATGCGGCTGCAAATACTAAAACTTTGGACGAAGATTCTTTCGATTCCATATCTCACACAAATGTATAATTTTTAGTAACATAGTATATTTCTTAATAAAAAATCGTTCCGAGAATATATAAGAATTAATTTTTCGTGGATAGATTCCTCTCCATCGCAGTAAAAATGTATAAAAAAAAGTTCATAATGTTTTAAATCGAAATCCTCTTTTATTTAGTTATGAATAGTTTTGAGCGAATGTGGGCTGCCTTAAACCACGAAAAGGTGGATAGAGTGCCTATTCATACTATCAATATCGACGGGAATGTTGCTGATAAGATCTTAGGTGCTCCAGAAAGAAGCGCTTACGATGTATTCGACGATTTATCGGCTCAATATCCAGACGACTGGATTGATAAAATTAACAACATTCTTAATGATATTGAAGTAGGAGTCTTCGCAAAATGCGTACGAGCGGGATACGAGATAGGATTTGACGCTGTCGGGATACAGTATATTCCATTTATCTTCGAAAGCATTGAAGAGATGACTGATATTTTTGGGAAAAGACATAAAGTGCGTAATATTGACGGAAATCCTTATCCGGATTATTATGGAGGATATATTAAAGATCGAGAAGCCTGGGAATCCTATCCTAAACCAGATATGAAAGAAATATATAAAAAAGCAAAAAAATTTTATAAAGGAGTGCAGAGAAAATGTCGCGATATTAAAGACGACATTTGTATTGTTGCGCAGAACGCGTTAACCAGCGTATTTCCCCCCGTCTGGCAGGGTATGGGCATGGCTCAATTTGCCCGAGCATTAAAGAACGACCCTAAGCTTATTGAGGAACGATTCAGATTTACAACAGATTATACTTTAGCTTCTTTTAAGGCGTATCACGATTGCGGAGCAAAAATCTTTTTAGAAGGAGGAGATATAGCACACTCTGGTGGCCCCATGATTAATCCTAAATATTTCGACAAATATCTTTTACCTCGATACCAAGAGGTAGCCGATGCCATCCACGAGTGGGGTGGAAAATACATTCTCCACACCGACGGGGATATAACGAGCTTGTTAGATTTTATCGTTGAGTCTCGTTTTGACGGACTTCAATGCCTTGAACCGCCTTTAGTAGATCTTGAATTAGTAAAGAACAAAGTCGGAGATAAAATATGTCTTTCTGGAAATATTGACACAAGGCATGTGCTCGTCAAAGCCTCAAAAGAAGAAGTTCACGACGCAGTAAAAGATGTTATTAAGATTCTGGCACCCGGCGGAGGATTTATGCTTTCACCCGCAAATTTTCACCCTGAAATCTCAGTAAAGCGTTTGAAATGGATGATAGAAGCTGGAAAAGAATATGGGACTTATCCTATAGACCTTTGAGTTTAAATTATATATTTTTCATTCTTTTTTTAAAATTACACTGATATAATTCTCGAAAATTTATATTTTTTTTAATTTTAGGCAAATCATATCAATCTTCGTCTCTCTAACTTTTAGATCTCATTATAAAAAACAAAGTTAGAATTCTAACATTAGAAAAAAAGCATTTAAATAAAATGTATGACTTTCAAAAAATAAAAAATTGACTATATAATCAAAGGTAATAAAAATGAATTTCGAAACCTTAACGGAATTGATTATCGAATTAGAGGTAGACGATATCGCCGATGCTGTGAAGGAAGCCTTGGATGAGAATAAAGATCCATACGATATTTTAAACGCATTGACGAAAGGAATGGACGAAGTGGGAAGAAGATACGAGGAAAAGGAATATTATTTAACGGAATTAGTTTTAGCAGGTGAAACGATGAAAGAAGCGTTTAAATTATTAAAACCCGCCTTAGCAGCAGCAGATAAATCCCAAAGCAAAACAAAGATTATACTTGCTACAGTAAAAGGAGATAATCACGACATTGGCAAAAATATCCTTGGTTCGCTACTTTTAAGTTCGGGGTTTGAAGTTATTGATTTAGGTATGGATGTAAACGAAACAACTATCGTAGAAAAAGTAAAAGAAAACGACGCAAGCATAGTGGCATTGAGTTCCCTTTTGACCATGACCGTCGAGGAAATTAAAAAGGTTCACGAAGCTTTGTTAGAAGCGGGGCTCAGAGATAAAGTTAAACTAATTGTTGGCGGTGCTCCCTTGAACATGGATCTTGCTAAAAAACTAGGAGCAGACGATTTTGCCGACGACGCTGTTGATGGCGTAAAACATATTAAAAAATTAGCTGAAGTTTAACCCCTTTTTTTATTTAATTAAAATAAAGAAAGATATAATCATGAATGCAGAAAAAAGAGTTCTCAAGACTATAGAAGGGCGAGAACCAGACAGAGTACCCTCTTTTGAATCACTTATCACAAATAATTCTCTTTTTAAGCATTATCAAATTCCAATAAAAAATGTCGAGATTCCCAAACTTCCTTCAAAAATGTTGATGAGGATTGTGGAAAATGCTAAACTATTCAAAGAAAATTATAAAAATAATTACACTTTATATCAGAAGATCGGTATCGACATAGTTCCAATAGTAACAACATTTTATCCATATTTATCGTTAGATAAGAATAAATATGTCGACGAGTATGGCAGAATATTACAACAAGAATATTATACTAAAGATAAAACGGCTGTAGAAGGTTATATCGGAGGATACTTTAAAAGTTTTGAAGATTATGAAAGTTGGGAACGCCCAGATCCTGCTTGGGAAGCAAGGATTAATCATTACGATGTAGCAAAGGAAGTTCAAAGAGAATTAAATGACCAGATATTTTGTATTCCCGGAACTGGTGCCTTGATGGAAGTTTCATGGGAAAGTTTTGGTTTAGAAACGTTTTCTAAAATCTTAGCAAAGACAAAACAAGCAAAAAAAATTTTTGACGATAATGGGCGTTTTACTCTCGAATTTGTAAAAATATTTTCTGAAATAGGAGCGAATTTAATAATACTTTACGACGATATGGGTTATAAAAATGGTCTCTTTATGAGCCCTCGAAATTACCAAAAATATGTCTTCCCGTGGTATAAAAGAATTTGCGATGCCGCACACAAAAACGACTGCAAAATATTATTGCACTCAGATGGAGATCTTTTTGATATTTTTGAAGATATAATAAATTGCGGTGTTGATGCAATACATCCTATAGAACCTACAACCGCCAATCCCGATTATGATATTTTTAAACTGGGAAAAAAGTATCAAGACAAAATAACATTTATTGGAAATGTTTCGCCGATGATGCTCGCTAGTGCTGAAGTCGAGGAAATTAAACACTATGCTACCAGATTAATCAAAGAGCTAGCACCTGGGGGGCGCTATATATTTGGAAGCGGTCATTCCATTAATCCAGCAGTCACACTGAATAGATTTGAAGCAATGTATGATGTCAAGAGAAAATACGGGAGCTATCCAATCAATATTCCAAAATAAATGAGTTGGATTTAGTCGAAAACTCCAAGAAATTTTAAGAATCGCTTATTCTGAAAATCGTACTTTATAATATGCTTTAAAGGTAAGAATGAATGAAAAATTAAATAGGGCCTCTCAATTTCTTCAGGTTTTTTATGAGAAGATTTTTTGACGATTTCTCTCATTTTATCGTTAAATTCTTCTATTAATTTTTCATAAGATTCGTAACCTTCCTTATCCAAAAACCAAAATTGATAATTAATTGGAGATTTAAAATATTTTTTTTGTACATTTTCGAGAGAATTTGAATCTAAAAGTCTTCTCACACCTTGATAGAAGTCGTCCGATATATCGTAGATATTTTTGATTAATTCGAATATAAGCTGATCCTTTTGGATTGCAGTTTTAAAGAGGTTTTTCGCTTCTTCCGGTTTGAGCGATTTTAAATCATCCATGCTTAATCGGATTGATTTAAAGAAATTAGAGCTAAATTCGTACACCTTGGCGTCTATTGAGCCTCTGGCATCCTTTCTCGTGACGTTAAGAAGTCCCAAATCTTCGAACTTTTTAAGATGATGCGTAACCGTTGCTTTTGAACGACTTAAAAGAGAACTTAATTGAGCTAGGCTTAATTTTTGGTAAATAAGTAATAAGAGAGCAATTCTAATACGAGGCACACTATCTAAGATTTCCATTACTTTAATACTTCTTTCTAATTCATCCATCAAATTATTCAGTTTTTTCCTCATATCTGAAGATTTCTTTTCCTTTTGTGGCATGATAATCGATCAAAATTTTTTAGTATGATTAGATATAATTTTATCTAACATTTGAAATTATATGAAAAATATTAATATATATATATCACTTTAAAGATAATTTAATTAATAATAAAAAAGTTTAGAAGAGACTTCAGATAATAAAAGTGTTAAAAACATGGTTGTATTGGGTATAGATGAATATTATTTTATAATTTCGCAAAGTGCTTATGTAATAATCAATCTAATATTATGCGGTTTATTCTTTGGGAAGTATCGTCAACACAAAATGGTTGAACTAGTACACTTTGGTTTTACTTTTCTACTGTTAGGAATAACGGCTCTTGGATGGGTAATATCGTTTTTTACAATCTTAACTATCGGAATACCACTTGCGGATTCGGTAATTTATTTAACATTTAGTCCATTCTTCTTCTCATTGATGTTCTTCTTATTTGGATTCGTTAGCTTAATATCTATGGAAAAAAGATTGATCTTATTTACGAAACTTAGCGCTATAGCGATATCAAGCATAATGTTTTTAATATACATAACTGTATGGTTTATTAGCCCAGAAATGCTTGCTACTACCGAAGAGGGTATATTTACCACATGGTCATTACTCGTATCATCGTTAATCCTTATTTCTTCCATTATTATGCTTTTTACCGCTAGTGTCTTTGTTTATCAATGTTTTAAAACAGATAACGCAGAAATTAGGCTAAAAGGGAAGTTATTATTAATCGGGATAATAACAACAGCAATATCGGGAATAGCCGTTATCGGTGTTAGTCTAACAACCGGATTGCTAAATTTGGTAATACTTACCATTTTTGTTCACGGTTTTAGGATGATAGGTGGTGTATTTCTCTATGTTGGTTTTACTTTACCTCTTTGGATAAGAAAAATCGCATTATCCGAATAAGGCGATCGATTCAAATAACTCAATAAAAGATATACTTTTTATTTTTTATTATTTTATTAGTTAGTATTAAAAAAAGAATAGAGAGGATTGACATTAATGGAGTTAACTCCCGAAGTTCAAATTAATGGAATTATTACGTTAATAGCCACTCTTTTAGTCTTCTTATTTTGTTTTATTGTTTTTAAAAAAGCTATCAAAAAGAGGGAACGAATTCTTGGAGTTTTCTCAATTTTATTGGCTTTAGTTTATTCACCATGGTATCCTGGCGTAATCGGATACATTTACTGGCTTCTATATAACGATTTATTAGGTTACGAATTTTATATATTCACTGGTTCAATTTTCATGCCAATTTCCCTCATATTATGGCTCTACATATATTTTGATACTATTTTTCCAGAGCTGAGGAATAAGGTATTAATTTTTAACATTATATTCGGTGTTGTATTCGAATTAGTAGTGCTCTATCTTCTATTTT
This sequence comes from Promethearchaeota archaeon, assembly GCA_014729315.1. The sequence goes on from WJKD01000390.1 coordinate 17,684, forward strand.
TGATTCCGAATTCCCCAATTAAACCCTTATTAGGAGAAGTGGATTCTTCAAAATTGGATTACAATTGGTCTGTTATTCCTCTAATTTTTACATTTTACGCATCAATATTCGTTATAATCACCGGTATTCATTTCTCGATAAAAGCCCTAAGAACTGATATAAGAAGCTTTCAATTAAAGGGCAGATTTCTTTTAACTGGTTTTATAGCGTGGACTATTGTAGCAATTGTTGATTCTCTTACTCTCTGGAATCCAGTTATTATTATTTTTTTGCGATTGGGGCTTTTAATTGCAAGTTTATGTTTTTACATCGGATTTATTTTGCCCTCGTGGATAAGAAAACTCTTCTCAATAGAAGATTAATACTCATTTTTTTATATTAGAGTTTTCATATTATTTGCGTCAATAAAGTGGTTAAATTATCCAGAATTTAAATGGTCGAAACCCAATAAATCATCTCGGCACTTGGAGTCCTTGAATGTTTAGAATACTTAATAGTTTGGCGATTTTACAATTTGATTTGTCGTAATTAAGACTCAAATGCGTTAAATTAGGAAGCTCTACTAAAGAATCGGGCAAATATTCAACCAAATTCCCCCATAGATTTAGTGATTCTAAAGAAGTTAAGGAAGATATCCAATCTGGAATTTTTGGTATTCGATTCCAACCAAGATCTAATTTTTTCAATGATTTCAACTTTTTCAGAGCCCTAGGAATGATTCTTATCTCGTTATTTTTAATTTCCAAAGTTTCTAAATTCACAAGATTTCCAATATATTTGGGTATTGTGCGGAATTTACTATTGTTTAAATTTAATTTTTTGAGAGAATGTAACAATCCTAAGCTTTTGGATATAGTGGAAAGGTGATAAGTTGAATTGATAAGTAGGGTTTTTAAATGTTTAAGATTGTAGATGCTTTCTGGAACTTTTTTCAAAGGATTTAAGCTTAGATTTAAAAATTCCAAATTTTTAAGCTCGCATACTGAATCTGGAATTTGAGTAAATTGATTATCGCTTAAATTAAGTCTTTTTAAAGATCCTAATTCGCTAAAAGAAGAAGGAAGCGAATATAGTAGATTCTGACTTAATAAGAGTGATTTAAGAGATTTTAATCTACCGATCTCAAAGGGAATTTTATCTATCCGATTAAATCTTAAGTCCAAACATTTTAAAGAAGACAGATTGCAAATAAAGCTAGGAAAGTGCTTGATATTGTTGAAACTTAAATTTAAAGACAAAAGAGAATCCATTGATTCCAAACTTAAAGGAAAGGTAGCTAAGCTGCTGAAAGTAATAACCAATTTTTTTAAGGATTTTAATAGCCTTGTAAATTCCGAAATTATATCGAATAAATCCTGTTTTGCATAATTAATCTTCAGTTTGGATAATTCCAATTCTAATATATCTTCATATTTAGTTTTGAAACTAAAATTGTCGTAGTTCAATTCTAGGAAATCGAGGATTAAAGACTTCTTTATAATGTTGACAAGTTTTTGAGTAGAATAGCTCTCAGCAGTTTTATGGTTGAAAAGGATTTTAATACCTGATTCTCTATGAGACATTTGAAGTTGCTTAATCTTTCTTATCAGTGTTGTTTTAAAAGTAGTGTCATCAATCTCTTCAATCGTATCCAAAATTGGAATGATAAATTCTAGTGAGTTCTCGTGTTTAAAACACCAACTTAAGGGTTTTAAGAGTTTGTTCAGGTGCTTTTTTTTCAAAGCTTTTAAAGCCAATATTCTTATTTTTTTATTATCATCTGAGATCAACAAATTTTCGAGAAGCTTAAAAATCCGATCGTTGCTCATTTTCACATTTGCTAGCAATTTAATTCCTTCAATTCTCTCCTTAAGATCGCTACTATTTTCTACAATAGAGATTATGTTATCGATGGATGATCCTTCAGTCTTCGATGTGGTGTCAGAATTCTTAGGGAAAATAATAGATCAACCTTCTTAATAAAATTCAATGATTTATAATATTTTTTCAAGAAGAGTATTTAAATCTAATACATCAATATCGCGCCCATTTTTTTCAATTACGGTTTTATATTGAAATTCGCAGAAGGGACACGCTGTAAGAATAGTTTTAGCTCCGAGGTTTTCAATTTCACTAAGTCGTTGCTCAGTAATTTGTTCGGAAAGGTCTCTATAAGCGGATCGAACGCCCGCTCCAGAACCACAGCAATTAGCATCTTGACCTGTTTTTAAGAATTCTAAATAAGGTATTTGAAAGGCTTCTAATATAGCCCTTGGTTCTTTAAAGATACTTAATTCACGGGCTAAGTGGCAAGGATCGTGCCAAATTATTTGATCTCTTACTTCAACCGCTAATATTTCCTTAACCTTCGACTTGTTGATTTCTAATTCCGTTAATTTTTCTTGGAAATATTCGGAAAAATGCATCAGACGAATACCCTTAAATCTTTCTTTTAATTCAGATTTGTATATTTTTTCAAAGGTGCTGAGGCAACCAGGACATGTAAAAACTATTCTTTTGGGAGGTTTCTTCCTTATATCATCCAACATCAATTGAATAGATGTTTCCACTAAATTAGGGTGACCAACGCGATAAAGTATCCCGGAACAACATGTCTCGTTCTTAAGGATTCTTATCTTCTCGCCTAGCTTTTCAAATAATTTAATAGTATTTAAAGCGATTTCTGAATTGCGATAAATAGCCATGCATCCTGGATAATAGACCGTTTCTGCATTTCTATTTTCCTTTAATTCAGGCCATGCGCTATCTCTAGGCTTGGGTGCTCCCAAGGGATTTCCGTATTTTCTTATGTTCTCTATTATTTTTTTGTGAGAATCAGGATAATTGTTCGCTTCCACTAACTTTTTTCTTCCAAGGGTTATAATTAAAGGAACATCAATGCCCGAAGGACATATGTAATAACAATGACTACAGCCCGTGCACGAAAATAAACGCTCCCTAGCAAGGGAGCTTTTTTCGAAATGCAGATCGTTATTTTGCAAAAGTGCGTGCACAATCGCCACCCGTCCACGCGCCATGGAACTTTCCCATCTCGTTTCTTTGTCGAATGCGGGACACTCGATTTCCTTGGGGCAGAATCCGCATAAATTACATTTCCAAATCATACCAAGTATTTGTTTTTCTTTCATTCGATTCACTAAATTATATAATTTTAATTTATCTTGATGTAGGAAAATAAGTTAATTTGGGAGGAGAAACCATCTTCCCGGGATTTAAAATATTATTTGGGTCAAAAACCGATTTTATTCGTTTCATTAGTTCGATTTGTTCCTTTCCGTGTTCCAAAGGCAAATAAGGTGCCTTCCATATACCACATCCGTGTTCAGCGGTTATTGTTCCGTTGAATGAGAGCGTTAAGTCTACTAATTCTTCTTGTAGGTTCCCGATTTTTACGAATTCACGCTTAGACTTTAATGGAATTGACGAGGTTATGTGAAGATTTCCGTCGCCCAAATGACCAACAATCCCATATTTAATATTATAGGTTTTCATTATGTCGATCAATTTTTCGAAAAAATCAATCATTTTACTAAACGGAATCGCAAAATCCAATATAGCAGGTGCGTAGGGTGCAGCATTTTTAAAAGGTCTTAACAAGCGGAGTAGCGATGGACCTGAACAGTCTCTCGCTTTCCATAAGTATTCATGATCAGTTCCGCTTAATATTTTTACACTAGAGGCGTGCTCGTTAGTATCAAATATTTCTTTGACCTTTTCAGCATGGATTGCTGTAGTTTGTTTATCTCCGTCTATACGTACAATAATAGCTGCATTAGAGATTTTTAAATTTAACTTTGGATAAATTCTATCTAAATACAAATTCATTCCGCTTAATACCGCTTGATCAACGAATTCAAGAGACATTGGCGTAATGTAATCTTTTATTTGTTTTGCCGTTTCGAATGCCGCTTGCTTAGAATTGAAAAATGCTAAAATTGTAGTAAACACTTCTGGAAGTGAGATAAATTTTAAAGTTGCTTCTGTAATAAGACCTAATATCCCTTCTGATCCAACGAATAAGCTTAATAAATCTAATCCCGAAACAGATTTTTTAACAAGTCTGCCAAATTGGATTTTTTGACCCGATCCCGTGATTACCTTCACGTTTAACGTGTAATCTCTAGTTGTTCCATATTTAATTGCTGATTCACCCGACGCATTGTTAGCAATCATTCCCCCTATAGTGCATACATCAGCAGAACCAGGATTACATGGTATCCAGTATCCATTTCCAATTTCGTTTAATATTTTGCTCAAATCTTTATAGAGCACGCCTGGTTCAACAATCACATAATTTTCTTCAGTGTTGACTTCAAGTATCTTATTCATTAATCCGAAATCAACTACGACCCCTCCATCAAACGGAAGTGTTTGCCCACCAAAACTGGTTCCCGCACCTCTCGGTATCAGTTTTATTTTCTCGTGATTCGCAAGATCGATTATATCCTTTACTTGATCAGCGTTCTGCGGCTTGATTACTAGATCAGCCATAAAACGGTATTCATCTTGAATCCAACTTAAAGCGCGACTGGTATAATCGTGAGAATAGCAGTATAATTCAACAGGATCGTTTGAAACATATTTTTTCCCTAAGATTTGTTCCATCTTATCTATAATTTCAGAAGTAATCATCTTAATATTCTTAGCTTTTTCATTTAGACATGTTTTTAATATTAAATGTAAATAATGGTAATTAATCTCACTTTCTACGGAATATGAAGATGTGAATGTGAGAATAAAGATATTTTTTAGATAGTGAATAATAAGTAATTTACGATAGTATTAATATCTTTCAAAGGTTTGATAAAATATATAAATATCGAATGTTAAATTTAAGTATAGAAGTAAAAAATTAAATTTGAAATATTGAATAAATCTAATAAGATGAGCGCAAAATTTACCGGTTTTCCGGCTTTGATGTACTCAGGATTGTATATTTTAAAGGAAATTGGAATTCTGAAAAAAGACTATTCCGATACTGAAGTAAAAATATTATTATTAATTACAGACGCACCTCCTGCTTTTTTAATTTGTATCGATAAAGGAGATTTTTACATTGAAATATTAAATGAAATTATGAACTTAGAAGATGTAAAAAATGCAGAAAGTCTCTGTGATTATTATCTTGCTACTCCTTCAAATATCCTTTTAGCGGGAGCTGATAAAATATTTCAAGGAATATCTCAAAATTCCGTAAAAATCAACGATAATAAAGTTTTAATTTATTTAGGAACAATAGCGAGCGTGTTTTAAAAATGGATAACAATTTAACGGCTCTAGAAAGAATCAATATCGTGTTAGAAGGCGGTGTTCCTGATCGAGTTCCAAGTATCTGTCTCGGTCCCGATTTTGAATTTCTAAATCATTTCATGCACTCTCCATACGCACTTACTCAAGAAGATTTAGAACACTTTGCCAAGGATAGTCTTGTGCCTCATTTTCTTCACACGCAACATTTATTAGCAAAATTTTCTCCGCAAGAAATTTACGATGGGGGATTAAATGCTAAAATCGATTTATGCTGGGAAGTGCTTTACGGAATACCCCTCAAAAAAGGAGAAGAATCCGATACATTAGTCACTGAAAACGGACAAATCTTTAAATTTGTCGTGAACGACGAAGGAATTCCGGCTTATTGGTATATCGGGCCTTCTCTAACTACTAAAGAGAAAATAAAAAAATTCTGGGAAACTCAAAAAGATTTAAGACCAGACAAAGCGCGATTCAAAATACTCTCTAAAAATCGTAAGAAAATGAAAAAATACGACATTGTAGTGGCACAAGGATTCAACGGTCCGTTTGAAACCTGTGTGTTAGGA
>WJKD01000391.1 GCA_014729315.1 Promethearchaeota archaeon
AAATGATAATTAAAATGACCAAACCTAAACTTAATCTCTTTTTTTTTGTGATCTTTTCCTTCTTATAGGATGCCTCGGGACTTAACAAGGATATCCCAAATGAAACAAATAATATTATTTCAGTAATAAGTATCGTTAATAAAATAGAAAATGGATTGAACGCTCTGATGATGCTAAAGGATCGTAATAAATAGATCAATCCGATTGACACCAGCAGAAGGATTGAAGTTATAAGAATAAAGAATTTCCATTTGGTGGAAATCTGTCCTTCTAATTCTTCTCTCTTTGTAAAATTTAATAACTTAATTCCAATTAACACGATAACTATTATTTCAATAATTAAACATGAAATTAGGAATGAAAAGGCTCTGAGAATTATGGTATATTGTGAAAGCAACCACCAGCTTAATAATCCGATCACTATAATTGCGATTACACTTCCAACGATCAAAAAGTATTTCTTTTGTACCAAAATTATTTCTCTTTTCTTGTGATGGCTTCCGAAATATAATAGTAGCGCACCACTTACCATCATAAAAATAATTTCGACAATCATAGCAATCATCAGAAGTGAAAAGTAGTTTGAGGAGAAATTTAGAAATACAAACACAGTTCCGATAAAAATCGAGGCGAACAGTATCGCTGCTATTATTCCTAAGAGTTTTAAGTTTATTTTTAGATATTTCTGCTTATATTCGTCCTCTTTGACTGTCAGAAAGATATATGTATAATCTTGCACCTTAAATTGGGTTTTTAATGTGCCTCCTTCGACTATTTCCTCTATTATTTCTTCTTTTTCCTTCTTATAAGAAATAAAGGCTCCTATTATAAAACATATCCCTGATGTAGTTAAAATAGAGTAATATAAGAACGATAGGTCGAAGCCTTCGATTCCTTCGTCCTCGTCTTCGTCGTCGGGTATATATTTAAAAATTCTGATTGTGGAATTACTTAAATGTCCGAGGGTGTCGTTCGCAAAAACTATAAAATAGATCGATCCGCCATTAGGTAGGGAATCCCAGACTTTTTGCCATAAGTTCTGATCGATAGTCCCGTTATTGTAAATAATAGTGTAATTTTGCGAAATAGTAAAATTGACCTCAGCTCTTACAACACTGTACCATGTATCTTCCAGATTTATATCAGAAACGGATATTCTAAATCGCGGTGCTACTCTTTGAATTCGCGAATTTTTACCAGGACTGTGAATTTGAATCCTCGGAGCAATTATGTCTTTACACAGCAAAAGGCTTACAGAATTATTAAGGTTTCCCACTGAACTGTTTGCCCAGATAATAAGTTTAAACCATTCTTCTTCTCCAATCTCTTCCCAGAGTAAAGAATCGAAAAGTACTTGAGAATTATTTGACAATAAGATCTTAGTTGAATTTCCTTCTAAAGTATACCAGAGTTTATCGGGAGTTTTGGTATAAAAAGTAACATTCACCGGAAACCTATGATCCCATAATGTCTCGTTGATGGGAAGATTGACGACAATCCAAGGGAAGGAGGTATCGATATGCAGACTGAGGAGTTGAGATGCTTCGTTTCCAACCGAATCATTGGCGTAAAAAACAACTGTAAAAGTTCCATTTGATAAGGTATCCCAATCCTCTTGATTAAAGGTCTCGTTCTCCGTAAAAAAGCGGCTGGGGTTAGTTTCAATAATATACCATCTATCTTGGAGATGAGTGTCGTTTATCATAACATTAAATTCCGGAGCTTTTACTCCGAACAATTCGTTTGGAAAAGGGTAATTAATTACGATGCTTGGGGCGATAATGTCCTTTTTTACTATTACTTCGTCATATCCAATGTATCCTCTAGAATCGTTGACATAAAATATTATTGAAACAGTACCATTACCTTCAGCATACCACGCTTGGTCCTTTATAGTACCATTATTTGTAAAGAAATGCTTCGTAATATTAAGGTTCAGTCTATACCAAGAATAGTTTGTAACACCTTCTAAGATTACTACTGAATAATCGGGCGGGCTCACACCGAATAAATCATTCGGAAAAGGATAAGTAATGTTAATTATAGGAGGATCCCACCACTTTGGCTTATGATCAATTCCCGTAGTGTGATTGACTTTATAGCCGATATCTCCAATCCCATCATCGTTCACATCTTTACCCGAGTAATCGTCCCAATAGTTACCAATATAAGAATTGTTCCAGAAATTATTGGTTCCATTATCTAAAGCATTAATACCGTTATTCGTAAAGTTATTGCAATAAAAAAGATTAATTTGCGATTGAGACCCATTTACTCTCGCACCGTATACAAGGTTATTTTTTATACTATTACTGGTAACTAAATTGTTTCCACTATTGAAAAGATGAATACCTATTATTGTGTTATCATTTATAATATTGTCCTCAATCACATTGCTTTCAGATTCACTCTCAAAATACATTCCTACTCCATTTAACTGGACTATATTTTCAAAGAGTTCGTTAATTTTTGAATTAGTTAAATTTAATCCATAAAAGATGTTGGAAATAACATAGTTGTCTGAGATTTGGTTATACATACTGTTAAAAAGATTAAGACCTTGATTATTTTCATATAACCCGTTATTAGATATCGTATTGTTTTTGCTAACTTCTAGATACAATCCGTAATTGGTGTTATAGGAAGCGTTGTTGTTTGATAGATCTGTATAATTACTTTGAATTAAGACTATTCCATACGAGTTATAATCAGCGTAGTTATAATGAATTAAATTCTCATTGCTTTTATATAGTTGAATTCCATATAAATCGTTATTAGAAGCGTTGTTATTTCGCAGGTGGTTATTATCGCTATTATTATCAATGAAGATTCCAGATTTATAGTTTAGATGTAATTCATTACCGATAATGATGCTTAGAGAACTATTATCCGAGTAAACTCCGTTTTCTTGGTTTTCAATTATAGTGTTCGATAAAATCCTATTGAAAGTACTTTGAAAAAGGTTTATTCCATTTCTAGTATTAAAATTAATGTCGTTAGTTGTTATAGTGTTGTTATATGAGTTAGAAACAACGTGAATTCCATCAAGAGAATTATATAAAATGTCATTTAAGGTGATTGAGTTATTAAAAGAATCTTTTTCTAAATGAATTCCATAAAGATTATTATTAATACTATTTCCTGAAATTGAATTGAACGATGTTTCAGAAAGGTTCAATCCGCATAACGAATTTCTTGAAAAAATATTATCGTCTATATCGTGATTTTCTCCCAGAAAAATAAGTAATCCGAAATAGTCGTTAAAGGTTGCGTTGTTTTCATAAACATCGTTAATCTGGCAATTGTAGATGTATAAACCCGAATATCCATTATTCGATATATTATTAGTAAAAATGTCGTTATTATTCGCACCATTTTCTAAATAAATCCCATTGTACGAATTATTGTAAATTAAATTTCCTGAAATAGTGTTTCTATCTCCATTATTAAAGTAAATGCCATTATGAAGGTTTTTTAAGATTTGATTTGCTATAAAATCATTATATTGGCTATTACTCAAGCTAATGCCATTAATTGAGTTGTTAAATAAGATATTATTAGAAATATCGTTATAATGTGAAGATGTAAAGTTTACTCCTAATAGATAATTATGGTTTATGCGATTATCCATTATTTCGCTGTGATCACTATTTAATATAAGGACACCGCTGTTTAGATGATAAGTTATATTATTTCCATAAATCTCGTTATAATCGCTTAAGTTTAATATTAGCCCATAAGCATTTTGAGTAATTATATTACGGAGAATTTGGTTTTCTGTTCCTTCATTAATATCAATTCCACAGTGTAAATTATTAATCAATATGTTATCCATTAAGTTATTATAGTCGCTTCCGTTGATTAAAAAAATCCCACTTTGATAATTATTTGATAATGAATTACTCGAAACAATAATGTAATTACAATTATCTAAAAAAACTCCGTTTTGAACATTTTCTATTAATGTATTATTAATAATGTATATTTCAGTACAACCTAAAGCGCAAATACCGTTATTAAAATTAAAATTAATTGTGTTGTTTGAAATTGACACATTATAACAAGGATTTTTAAGAAAAATTCCACAAAGAGTGTTATAATTAACTTGATTGAAACTAATTGAGTTGTTATAACTATTTTCTACGAGAAGAATTCCGTAATTAAGATTTTTGCTCACATTATTCCCGTATACTGTATTAAAAATAGAAGAATTAATATTTATACCGCAAAAAGCGTTAAAGGTCGCGTTATTCCCGTAAAGATAATTTAATTTAGTATTTTCCAAGAAAAGTCCTGAATTTCCATTATTATCAGCATTATTTTCAATTAGGTCAACCAAGAGAGCATACTTGATGTAAATTCCATGGATATCATTATAGGATGCGTTATTATAATAGATTTTATTAATATTACTTGCTTGATAAGGTGTAAATTGAATCGAGAAGGTTTGGTTATGAGTATTTAGCCCTTGATACGAATTTCCAACACCATTATACCCGTAATTTAGACCACAACTATAACCACCACTAGTATAATTGATGTTCTTATAATTAAAAACAATTTCACCGTTTTCAAACAACACTAACTCAAAATTCCCGATATAATCATTGTTGTTGAAATGGCTTACATTTGACCACTGGATTACATAATAACTTCCAAATGACTTAACATAAATTGTTCCAGTCCCTCGACCGTATTCGGTTTGTATATCGTCCCAAAATGGTGCGATTAGATATCTATTGTCAGAATCAGAGGATGGTATTGGATCGTTCGTATAATCTAATGGATTGAATCCAGGATTGAAAGACACATATCCATTGGCGCTAATATAAATAGTTGAAAAAGTGCTATCGTAGAATTCAAAATCAAACGGAAGAGTTTGACTCGAATAACCATCGTCGTCCAATAATAATTCTGTTCCATCTGTCGCATCGTACCATTCATAGTTGTAATCCTCAATAATGTTGTAATTTACCTCAGAAACATCTTCGTCTTCAAGAAAGATTCCATGATAATTTCCATAGACTTGGTTATTAGTTATATTGTTAGAATCGCATTGATCTGTTATGTGAATACCAGTACCAATATTGTTGTATATTATATTATTTTCAATTTCATTCTTATCGCTCAAATGGCTGACGAGAACACCATCAGCCTCGTTATACGTAATGTTATTTAAATAAATGAAACCATTATCACAATTATAGAATTTTATGCCTATTTCTTCATTATAACTTATATTATTTTTAATTATATTGTTAAAATTACAATTTGTGTCCAAAAATAATCCTATTTGAGTGCTAAAAGTAATAATATTTCCCGAAATATTGTTATAACTACAACCAGAATGTAAATAAATGCCATTTAATTGATTAAGAATTACATCGTTTCTTGAAATATTATTGTTAATACAATTCGTTATTAAAAATATCCCGTGTCCATCGTTATTATTTACATTATTAGAAACAAGATCGTTAGAATCGCATCCACTATTTAGAAATATCCCATGTTCGTTATTAAAGACCATAATATTTTCTAAAATCTCATTATCATCGCAATCGTCATTTATATAAATTCCATGAATATTATTTGTTAAATAGTTATTATATACATAATTTTTATCGCATTTATCCTGTAAATATATTCCATAGCGATTATTGTTGTAGACATTATTGCTTGAGATATTATTACTAATACAATTATCATGCACATAAATTCCATCATACAATAAAGTATCATTCGCCGAATTATGAGCTATGTCATTATTATCACAATTAGTTTCTAAGTAGATTGCATATTCATAATTAAAATCTGCGAAATTTAATGTCAGGTTATTATTATCACAGTCGTTTAGCAAATAGATTCCATATTCTTCGTTATAACTAGTGTTTGTTCCAATTAATCTATTGTCACAGCTATATGCAAAATATACACCGTACATCGTGTTAAACGATGTATCAAGATTATTAATCGTGTTATTATAACAGTAATGAAGCATTATTCCAATCGTTCCCAAAGAGACATTGTAAGTTGAAACAACAGAATGATTACAATTTACTAATAAAACTTGGCCCGGATTTCCCACCGTAGTAAAATCGGAACTACCGAGATATTCTTGACCTTGATAGTAATATACTGGTCTACTATTAACGAGATTAGTTGTGTCGATGGGATGTGAGGATAATTGATTAAGCGAACCCACGATATTAATCCCACACTCGTACATAAGGTTTTCGTGCATAATCGAGTTTTCACTATTCTGTACCCAGATGGCCGCTTTTCCATTTCGAGATGCGTTATTGAACGCTATATAACAGTCGTCGCATTCGTTAATTAGAAAAATTCCCGTGTGTCCATTTTTATTTACGATATTTCCTGTAATATTGCATCCATAACTCGCTTCCGCTAAGTGAATTCCATAATCACCATTTTGATTTGCAGTATTACCGGTTATATTGCATCCATAACTCCCTCCTTCTATGTGAATTCCATATTTTGAGTTACTATTGGCAATATTACCACTTATATTGCATCCAATGCTGCTACCGTCTATAAAAATGCCATAATAACCGTTGTTGTTAACTGTGTTATTATACAAGCAGCATTCAATGCTATTAAATAGATAAATACCATATCTATTGTTATTATTTGAAGTGATGTTTGCTATGGTTACATTTTCGCAGAAGTGGATTGAAACTCCAATTGTACCCCAGGAAACATCTTGGTCGGCAACGATACTATGATTGCAATTTACAAGTATAATTTGTCCTGCGTTATCAAAATCAGATGGAAGTAATCCCACCTCGTTTATATAGTAATATAAAGGTTTGCTATTCACGAGGTTAGTCGTATCTATATCGTGCGAAATAATCTGTTCAAACGATCCCATAACTACATATAATCCAATCCCACAATAATCCATACTGTTCTGTATTAGTAAATGGCTGGTACCGTTTAGAAAGATCCCGTAGTCAGTATTATTGTTAACCATGTTCCCAGAAAGATAAGTGTAATTACAATTTTCTAAATATATACCGTCATCGTTAAAATTCACTATATTATTGGAAATTGTACTATTCTGACAATTGACCTGATGTAGGCCACGAACATTATCATTCTGAATTACATTTCGGCTTATTATATTCTGAATTACATTTTTTGAAATATTATTAAAATCACTATAAAATATATTTATACCGCTCTGAGCATGTTCGTATACTGTGTTATTAATTATGGAATTATTATTACATAAATAATAGAGATTGATGCCTATAACCGTGGCACCTTCATTACCATCCAATTGATTGTAAGAGATAAAATTTTTAGAACAATTACTTTTTAAAAAGATTCCATAATCGCCACAATTGCTTATATTATTTTGATAAATTATATTTTCGGAAGAATTAGAATATAAATAAATTCCATAATAGTTATTATCATAGATTAAATTTCGGGATAAAGTGATATTATTACTTTTATAAAGGTAAATACCATAATCGTTGTTATTCGAACAGCTACTATTTATTAATTTGCCAAAAGACACATTCAAGAAAGAAAAAGCGGCCCCAGATCCCGAATTGAATAAAGTACAGTTCCTAAATTCAAAAAACACGAGCGAATGTTTTACTTGAATACAATAGCCGGAGTTCTCACCATCGACCGTCATGTTTTCTATAATGTAGGGATCGTCTACTTTCCCCGTTCCCGAACACCAAGGCATAATTTCTACTTGATCCCACATAAAATCTCCAGCTCCAGTATCGTCAATTATGAATGGATCTAAATACCACTGACCAAATTTATCTTGACAATAATTATCTTCGATAATATTTCCTTTACAATCTGAAGTCTCGTAAACGCAACCCAAATCGTTCTTGATTAAGAAATTTCTAGTGATTTCGTTTTTATTGGATTCAGCTTGTAAATAAATTCCGTATTGTTGGTTCCTTGTTGCATTATTCTTTTCAATAATGTTATAATAAGATTTTTCGTCGAGGTCAATTCCATGCTGAGCATTATTGACGATTATATTTTCAATTAGATAATTATGATCAGAATAATCGTATAGGTAAATTCCAGAGTCGTCGTTGTTATTTGCTATGTTAAGAGTTAGGTTATTATAATCGCAATCGACTTCTAGAATAATTCCGAATAGCCCATTCTCACTCGCATTATTGTTCTCTAAAATATTAGAACTACAAGAAGTTTTAAGATGTATCCCATTTTGCAAATTTAAGCTTGCACTATTTCCCGAGAGGTTATTAAAATTACAATTAGTTTCTAATTCTATACCATTTTCAATATGATTATTTGCGTTATTTCTTGTAAGATTATTGTAATTACATCTATTCTCTAGGATTATACCGGTATTTTGATTGTTGGTTCCATAATTCATTAAAGTATTTTCAATTAATTGATTGTAATTTGAATTCGTAGATAAAAGAAGCCCTTGATTTCCGTTGTTTTTTAATTCATTCTCAGAAAGATTATTAAGGTCGCTCTCGTATAAATAAATCCCCCTAATGAAATTATTATCAATTACATTCTCAAAAATGGTATTGCTATTGCTTTCGTACAGATATATTCCATAATCATAATTATAGCTTACATTATTACTTAAAATTTGATTATTACTTGTGCTTATAAGGTATATGCCGTGAAGCAAATTGGCACTTATATTATTATTTGAGATAGTATTCTGATCGCAAGCTGAACTAATTAAAATACCCGATAATCCACTTTGTACAATAGAATTCTTTGAGATTGTGTTTAAATATGAATTTTGTTCAAATAATATCCCGTTTAGAGAATTATCAAATAAGTTATTTCCAAATATGGAGTTGAAACTACTTCCATCGTATAATAGAATTCCATTCTGGGTATTTTCAAGAATGTAATTATAGCTAATATTATTCATATCAGCATTGATTAAATTTATACCTTGATAAGAGTTTAGAAGGGCAGTATTTCTTGTTAGGTTATTATAATTGCTATTTTCTAGAATTACTCCAGAAACCAAATTTTTGTTCACAGTATTATTTTCTAAGCTATTAAAACTGCTATTTAAAAGATAGATACCGGTATTCTGATTATTTACTATGGTGTTATTTGTTATCATGCTATAGTTTGATTCTAAAAGATAAATCCCTTGGAACAAATTAAGAGATGCGTTATTGTATAAAATCCGATTATGATCGGACCCGTCTTGGATGCCTATTCCGTAGTCTTGGATTAAGTTGTCGATGGACCCTCTAACAATGTTTCCCGTGAGATTATTATAAGTACATTTATTAGTTAGCGAGATACCGTAGAGCTCGTTATTTATAGCAGTGTTGTTTTCAATGAGATTATAGGAACAACTTTTGTTTAAGAATATTCCAAGATCTTGATTGCTAATTCCATCGTCGTTTCCCGCAGTGTTATTAATTAGTTTATTATCTCTACATTCCTCAAATAAATATAAACCAAATTCAAGATTATTTTTTAGATGATTCGTATTGATCGTATTGTTTTTACATTCGGAATAAAGAAAAATCCCGACATTTTGGTTTGAATTAGTAATATCGTTGCCTATATCATTGCGGGAAATGTAATTATGATCGCTTGCTAATAAATAAACTCCGTTCTCGCCGTTAAATCTCACACTGTTAAGGGATATGTTAGAATACTTGGTATTGTTTAATATAATCCCTGCGAAATTGTTGTAAGTTAAAATATTATCCTCAATAAGAATATTGGTACTATTTTCAGTACTGATACCCGAATATAAATTATATGAAATGTTGCTCGAAACTATAAATCCATTCGTGCTATTATCTATTTTGATGCCTGCATCGTCCGAATTTAATCCAGAATTAAGAATTTGGAACTTTTCAAGCGTGAAATGCGCTCTTGAGTTTAGAATTCTAATTCCACTCCCTAATCCCTCTGGGTTTATAATTCCATAAGAATTGCCATTGATTAGGTAAGGATTGTTTTTCGTTCCCTCTCCTGTGATCCACCAGCATTTTCTATACTGCAACCATGTATACCCTTCGACTCCTATGTCGTCTATTGATATTTTACTTCCGTTCGATATAGGATTTAAATAAATAGGAAGAGAATCGTTAGCGTTCCCCCCTCCTGAAATATGTGTATAAGATAAGTCGCATATCCCGTCCTTATTATCATCTGAAGCCCCACCTAGCGACAGAGAATAATTGTCCCAAAAATTTCCAATTAAGGAGTTATTCCAAAAATTAGAGCCTAAGCTACTATTATCTTGAGCATGCAGAAAATTTTGAATAAAAGAATTATTGAAAAAAAGATTAGTATTCGAGGTGCTATCGTTAATAGCAATCCCAACT
The DNA here is from genome assembly GCA_014729315.1 of Promethearchaeota archaeon. The sequence goes on from WJKD01000391.1 coordinate 10,347, forward strand.
CTGTTTGATTTGAAGATGTTTACGGTTGCGTTATTTGAATCGCTATTGTTCCCGAAAAAAATTCCAAAAAAGTAAGATAATGAAATATTATTGTAATGAATTGAATTCTCGTCCGATTGATTTTCCAAATAAATACTATAGTTATTGTGAATTAATTTGTTATTTTGAATGTAATTTTGACTACACGATTGGTTTAAAAACACTCCAATTTTGTTGTTGTCTAATTCATTATAAATTAAAGTGTTATTGTGACAAGATTGATGTAAATAAATACCATAAGTACAATTAAAACATGTAGAATCGGCGACTGTGCCATTACAAGTATTATATAAGTAAACTCCTGTTGAATTATCGGAGTCTTTGTGGTTAATAATCGTACAATTCTCAATTCTAAAAAATTTCGTTGAATTCGCAATAATAATTCCGTAACTTGAATTTTCAAGGTTAATTATAAGATTGTTTATGACATAAATATTGTCAACCTTTTCGCACCAAGCATAAGATGATTCTATTTCATCCCATGTTCCATTTCCGGATGAGCCGGTATCATCTATGTGAAGTGAGTTGAGATTCCAGACTTCTGCAATTTTTAAATTTTCGTTTTCATTGAAATCCGATTTTAACTCTTCCTTACCTTTATAATTTCTATTAGTGTCGTTGTCATATAGCGAAGATTGATGGGCTATTAAGGATATACAAAAAATAAGAATTAATGATAAAAAGATGCAAACTCTCTTCTTTTTTTTTGTCATGCGCTAAAATGTAAACGATATATCCCTTAATAATACCGCTATCCCTTTTTCCAATCTAAGTAATTCTAACATTAACAATAAATGAATGTTATATACATTCTGATAGAATAGCTTTTATTTAAAATTTTGTAATCTTATGAGAGATTCTCACAATGAGAACATTAATAGAAATAAGATCGATTAGGTTAAGAATTTTAAATTACCTCGAAGTAAAATATTCTAATCCGTGAAATTAGAAAGATTTAGCAGACCCGGGGGGATTCGAACCCCCGAACCGTCAGCTATCTCCCGTTATCGGAGTTAGGAGGCTGCCGCGATATCCAGGCTTCGCCACGGGTCTATTATAACAAAATTCTTAATTTGGTAAAATATGGATAAATTCTCGGAAGATCTTGATACATGTGGAAGCACAATATTTTAGATATTCAAGAAACTTCGATAGTAAGCTACTCCACAGATACCACAAAAATATTTATCCTTAATGACTATAGCATTTTCTCGCTTAATTTTTTTTTGGCAATTCATTACGCAACATTTTACTGTATCTGTGTCAGATTTGTCAACTGTTTCTTTTGACATTATTTTCAATTGAGGTATTTTGTGTGTTCTTTAATAATATTGAACAATAATTAAATCAAAAGAGTAAGGTTTTAATTACTCTTTGATTTTTTTATAATAAGTATTTTTTATCATATAATTGTTTTATTGAGTTTTGAAAAATGGAAAGGAACCAACAACAGAGACACAGACGACCTATTGATTATTTAAAGAATTCAATCAACAAGGTAATTTTAATTAAAGTTAAGAGAAATAGGCTCTTTAGAGGTAGATTAGAGGGCTTCGACGAGCATTTAAATCTGTATTTAGAAGGAACGTCGCAGATCTTTGAGTATCAAGATGAAGATGGCAACATACGCGAAGAACACGAGGATTTAGGTTCAATTGTTGTTCGAGGCGATAATGTAATATTTGTCAACCTTCACTAACGATCGTTGGATGGTCTGGACGTCCGAGACGTCCTCATTAAGGCGACCAACGAACCGCCATGACGGAGCCCTATAGGCGCCGTCAAACTTTTAGTGGTTGGGAAAACATAATGTTGCGCGCAGCGTTTAAGTCCGAATCTAACTGGACGGGGGCGCGCCCCGGGTGCTCTCTTGCGTTTTGGCAGGTAAAGACTTTGCCGTTGCGGGTGGCGAACTTCTTTTTACCGCACACGGAACAGCGTTGCGAAGTGTCTCTGGGATCAACGCGCTCGAATTTAATGCCCCGCAAATACGCTTGCAGCTCGACAGCATTCTGGACTCGCCCGAAGAGCCAATGCGTCTGCCAAAACGCCAAGTAATTGCCCCGTTGTCGCTTTTTCTGGTGTCTCGAAAATCTGAGGT
>WJKD01000392.1 GCA_014729315.1 Promethearchaeota archaeon
AATTAATTCATCAGGTAAATATTTTTCGCCAGTGATATCATTTAATGTAGTATTTCGACTTTTTAAAAATGTTTCATATAATTTATTCTCATGGAATGATTTCAATTCAGTATGTTCATTTGGATCTTTTAATGAATATCTCACTTTTAACACATCATTTTTAATAAAATTATCCATAATTTGTTCAATTTTTTCAATATCAATATCTTTATCCAAATCTTTTTTTATTTTCCTTTGTATTGTTTGAATATTTAATTCCACAGAATTAGAAAATATGACTTTTAATTCATCACCTGAAATCATGTTAGCTCCATATTGTGGTTTGAAAAATTTCCGATATATATTTGATAGCATCTTCGGATACAAAGGTTGGGAAATATATACTGCCAGTTAGGATGCTTATTCTGAAAGCGAATACACTATCGTTATACTCAAAAGAGATAGTTAAACTTACATCTTCCAATTGCTCCCGCATTTTTTCAAATGCATCAATATCCCCCCCATAATCTATTCCTGGTTTTGCAGTAACTTCAAAAATATCATGAAATGAATTATCATCAATGGATTTGCCTTTATATTTTCGAATCTTTGAATCTGGAATATTTGATTTAAATTCCATAAATTGGTCTTGAGTTATTGGATTTATTTCAGTTAAACCTTTTATACCAATATTTAATTCTTTTTCTAATGTATCTCCAATTTTAACTCTCAAGACATCGTTGCTTCTTATTTCCAATATTGGAGTACTATTTCTTATTATTGCATAGGAAAAGTATTCCGATGGATAAGAAACTAGCTGACAGTTTTTAAATATTGTATGATCGCGGTATGATGAAATCCCTAAAGTTAAAAGTATAGAATTTTCGTTCATCTTAATTGCATGAATCGGCTGGAATTTATCATTTAATACTAAATCGAGCGGATTTTCAAAAATTGTTGGATATTTTGAATTAATTTGTTTCTCAATACTTCCGATCTTATGATTCAAATTTCCGTCTAGTCTATACCATTTAATTGAGGTCCTACCTGTGAATAGATATTGGTCAATCATTTCATCCTTTGGTAATTCATCCAAAAGATCAATAATTTCTAAAATTCTATCTACTTTCAATTTTGCTTTACCCTGTGGTACATACTCATTATATAAATTTTGTATCTGATGCCATCTTAAATTATTCAAATAAATACCATATAACGAATGTAAAGCCATATTTTCTCCTATATGTTTATATTATAAAGAAATATTCAATTTTTTCAATTTTTTTTTAAATTTTGTATTTTGCAATATAACGACCAATTAACTTGCGCCCTCGCTCCTGGAGCGATAGCGGAAGGATTTGGCGTGGTTCCTGAGCGAACGATTAGTGAGCGTCTTTAGCAGGAACCATGACAAAAGACGGCGTCAAGTTCAATTGCATTGTTATGCTGCAATCTCTCTATTTTCTTTCATTATCCGGAACCCATTTTAATTTTTTACATTCTAATACTTCTCCCTCAATTGCTCTAATAAAAAATAGTCTATCAAAATCACAATAATAGATTTGATCTTTATCATTAATTATTTTAATTGCTTCAACGGTTGTCCATTCATGAACCCCAAGCACCAACCAACACTGGGTGCATTTATTTTTATAATTTTTTAGTTTTTTTTGTTTTTCATCTATTGCCATTTGAATCTGTTTTTTGGGATTTATATTTACCCAGTTCATATGGATTCTATGGACGGTGTGATCATCTAGCCATTTTTTTCCATTTGTGGTATGTAGGTGGATTGATATCCAATTTACTGATTTATGATTAATATTATAAAAATGGTGTGTTTTTTTATCATCTATCATATTTATTTTACTTAAAGCAAAATTCAAGCAAAAATCTGTAACTTCATTCTCATCAATGTAATCATAGTCATTTATGAAATGTATTTTTAATTCAATCGGATCAATTTCATGGGTTTTCAATCTATTGTAGAGGTTATTCATTACTTTTTCCTGGACCGCACGAATTGCCATTGGGTGTATATCTTGAGGATTTCTTGTATTGAAGGGAGTTGTGATTTCGATACCAATTTTGCCTTGATTATTATTTATTAAAAAATCCGGTGACTCAGATTTTAATATATCTTTTTTATCAAAAATTTTCAGATATTCTCTAAGTAAATTTACCATAGTCCATTCGCGTTGTTCCTTATTAGGGTTAGAGTAAAGTGTCCTCATTTCTTATGGTTCCTTTAAATTTTTCATTTATAATAACATTAATTTTTTCAGGACATTCTTCGATATTTAGCCAATGATCTTTACCGGGTTTATTTTTTACGAGGTAGATATGATTATTCAAATTAGTTACTAAATTTCTATTTAAGGATGTTGAACTTTGTTCAACTATAAATTCTATGTAATCAAAACCGAAACTTTCAATAAAATTATCAATAACTGTATATGTATCTTTATTTACTGGTTTGGAATCTTTAAAATCATATCTGTAAATTTCTATTTCCTGATTATATTTATCATTTTTATACAGTGATGCTATAAAATTTTGATTTTTTGTTATCGAAACAAGTGGTGTATTTTCTATATTGATTTCAATTGGAGTTCCAAAATTTTTTGATATTAAGTTCCATTGATCTTTCTCCAGCCAAAATACTGATCTATTTTGAGAAATATAATAATGAAATCTTAGGCAAGATGAAATAAAATCCATTTCTATTATTAATAATAATATGATTTCTATCTCTTTTCTATATTTTATATTTTAATAGTAATTGCGGCATAACAACCATTTGAGTAGCGTAGCGTTCAACTGACGCGGTTTGTGCGTCAGCAGAAACCGTGACAGTAGCTACGTCTGCTCCAAATGCCCTGTTATACCGCCATTTTATTTTTCTCTAATATCAAGTATGTTTCATATTGCCTTTACCAAGATTGCAGTTTGAACAAGAAGTTTGAAGATTCTCAATTATCGTTTCACCTCCTTCAGACCAAGGTAAAATATGATCTACATGTAATTCTACATTTGGATCTTTCGCAGGTGAAGCTCCACAGTAGCAACATGTAAAATTATCCCGGGCTAAAACCTTGAATCTAAGTCGTAAATTTATATTTCGCGGCGTTCTTTTTATTTTAATTTTGATATCATCTTCATTTGTTTGTTCATTATTTCGGGGTAAAAAGTCAACCTGGTTTTCTTCTTTTTCTGTTTCTTCTTCATGATATTCTTCATTTTCATCATTAATATAATCAATGAAAGCTTTTAAAGTATTCCGCCAACCTCCGAATCGTCTCGTAAATGTATCTAAAGAATATTTTGAAATTCCTTTTTTCATATCAGTTGTTGTTGGCTGTTTTCCAAGTGAAGTCCATATATGCTCAAGTTCATTAAATAATTCAAGTGTATCTATTTTTTTAATATATCCGGTTTGTTCTAATCCAGCTTTCTGGACAAAATTTGAC
>WJKD01000393.1 GCA_014729315.1 Promethearchaeota archaeon
ACGTATGTTAGCTATATTCGAGAGATTGAAACACCTTCAAAAAGCGATATAAATGACTCAGCACACTTACAAAAAATTGATTGACGAGCTGAAGAACCAAGTCAATTCAGACGAGTTGAGCGACACCCAACTGAAAGAGTTAGCCTTCGAACTCAGAGAACTCACGCATTTAGTTTCCCTCAAAGTTGATATGGATCTGTTTGAGATCACCGAAGAGGAGACGGAGAGCGTCGAATTTCACGAAACGGAATTCGAGTGCCAAATCGAAGAAGATTCAGATTACGCCCTCTACCGAGAAGATTTAGATTAACGCACTTGGTTTTTAGGTCTCCGTATTTTTCCTTTTTTTTTCTTCTTATTGGTTTAGCGTTTTATGGCTAGGTCAACAATGTGTGAACTTTCCCCCTTCGTTCAAGGATCGTCGCAGAGCCTCTTTCAATGCGTAATAGAACCAAGCCCGTATATACGTCTTTCTTGACCCTTTAGCCATTTCTATTCGACTCTCTAAAACGCAATGAGATAACAAAAGAGGATTAAAGAACCCAAAATCAACAATCCACGATCCCCCCGCGATTTAAAAAACATTACACCTTAAATATCATTATGTCGGAACAAAACGACAGCCTTGATCGGTTGACTCCCTTCACATGTTTGGGAAAGCAGTTCTACTTAGACGCAGAGGGAAAGCTCTTGTCGTCCAAGCGCAAATCGAATTCCTACCGCCGACTGTTCAAAGGATTCAACCCCCACACTTCCACGATCTACGTCGCGAAGAATCCTACAGCGACCTTTTCGATACCTACTATTATCACGTTGGAAAAGAAATCAAGACCTTCGAATCAGTCGATTACGCCACGCGGTACCTCAAACGATTCACAACCACGAAATACACGTCCCGCAACCCCGCCGACTTCATGATTTACGCCGCAACTTACAACCTACCCAATTACGCCTTCGTTAAATTCTCCCACCAGATCGAAATCGAACACCAAATCAACGAATTTCTCACGCTCAGACTCGAAAAAGAGCGACAAAAAGTTGTAATCGATGCTGAAGCTGAAGTCTCATCTGCAAACATTATTCCCCTTGCAAAAGGTTTCTGTCTGTGTTCAATTATCTCCTTATTTTGTTGATATACTTGGGAAACAAAGCTTTTCTTAAACCGACTCAACATTTCTGGGGGAATTCCCCTTTTAATCGCAACTCCTTTAAGGGGATTTTTGAAAAAAAAAAACTCGTAAATGATCTTTTTAATTGTGTGTTGATATTCTAGTAGATTCCACATCGCAACATCGTTTCCAAAGCGTTTGCCACACTTTGTACACTTAATTCTATGAACTTGTTCGTGATTTATGACGTTATATCCATTATATACTAGCGTTCCCAAATGGGCACATGGTTTTTGGGACTTAGATCGGGATTTTCGCTTTTTTGGTTCGGAAACAAAATTTAGCCTTATTTTATGTTCTAAATCGGGATATTTAGGAATAATCCTCCACCACTTTTTTATTTCTAATAGAGAATTGGGAGAACTTTTATTTTAACATTTTCCTACGAACACGGAGCCTCCATTATTCACAAAATGATAGATTTGTGGGCAAGAAAAAAAAATAGACAAAGATTTCTATGCAATAAAAACACTATTTCACACATTACTTCATTACAGAAAAAATGGGTTATGACCTAAAAGTCACTTTCCCACAAATTTTTAATATTATTTTTAATAGATAGTAATAATTACTAATTTATTTTCTATTTTACACTGAATATAAAGTTGAGAATGATGGACCTTTCAAATATAACCGAAGGAAATATTTTAGACTTTATATTAGTGTTAGGTATAGTAGTATTAATTCTATAAGCAACCAATAAAACTTTTCTCTGGTTTTTTGTTGGTTGCATTGGTGATATATATGCTAAAAATTAAAGAAGAAAAAGTTGGAAAAAAAATGACAGACGATGAGATCGTTGAGATCACATTCCATGGACGCGGTGGACAAACAGCAATCACCGCAAGTCAATTGTTAGCTCAGTTAGCGTTCGAAAAAGGCTTCAAAGACACTATTGCCATTCCTATAATAGGGGCAGAACGAAGAGGAGCACCTATAATGGCTTTTACGAAGGTTTCAAAAAACAGTCCAATTAAAACTTATGATAGCGTTGTCAATCCAGATTATATATTTATTTTTGACACATCGTTGTTAGATATACCAAAAGTAAGGTCTACGATAAAGGAAGGAACCAAACTAATCGTTAATAGTGCGAAACCAATTGACATTAGTGGTTTTCCTAAAGACATAAAATTATTCATTGTCGATGCCACAGGAATTTGTATAAAACATAAATTTATGCACTCTAGTGGTCCAATATTGAATGTGCCCATGCTGGGTGCTTTTGGAAGTATTACCGGTTATTACGATCTTGAAATAATGAAAAAAGTATTCGAAGATCAATTCGGGAAAGCTAAATTGGAAAGAAACCTTGCGGTTGCAAAAGATGCGTTCGAGTCAGTTCAGGAGGTTAAAGATGTCTAAATCAGAAAAATGGGAAAAGATAAACAAGTCGAAAAAGGAACGACCTAAAATTCAAGAATACAAGAACTGGAAGGAACTATCCCCGATACCTGTTTCTCTTCCATTAGATGCGAGTATGGGGAAAACAGGAGATTGGCGAACATATCGTCCAATTATTAAAATAGGATGCAATAAATGCGGAATCTGCTGGATGTTTTGCCCAGAAGGGGTTATTAAGCGTCAAGAAGATGGGTCTTTTAAAATTGATTACATGTTTTGCAAGGGTTGTGGAATTTGCGCTAAAGAATGTCCTACCAAAAATATTGAAATGGTTAGAGAGGGAGAAATAGACGATGAGTAAAAGTAAACAACAATTCCACCAAAATAAAGAAACAAAAATCATAAAGGGAAATGTTTCGGCTGCCTACGCTGCTAAATCGGCCAAAGTTCAATTTATAAGCGCTTATCCGATAACACCCCAAACAACCGTAGTCGAAAAACTTTCTGAGTTCGTGGACGGAGGATTGATGCCAGGAACACAATATGTCAAAGTGGAAAGCGAACATTCTGTCATGGCTTCGATTGTCGGAGCAAGTATCGCGGGAGTGAGAACATTTACCGCTACTTCTGGTCAAGGATTATTCTATATGAACGAGATGGTGCATTGGGCTGCGGGAACAAGACTTCCTATCGTAACAGCAATAGCTTCTAGGGGAGCAGCTCCACCTTGGAACATTTGGGCTGATTTTACAGATGTGATTAGCCAAAGAGACACTGGGTGGATGAGTAGTTTTGTTGCTACGCATCAAGAAATATACGATGAGATCCTCATGTCCTACAAGCTTTGCGAGGATTTTGATGTATTACTTCCTAAATTCGTTGCTTATGGTGGATTTATCTTATCGCACACCTCTAAACCTGTGATAATCGAAGAGCAAGAAGTTGTCGACGCATTTCTTCCACCGTTACCCTCTGAAGAAGGATGGCCTCACATTTGGATTGATCCTAAGAGACCAATGATGCATGGGAATTTGATTATGCCCTCAGGATTTTATAGCGAGTTTCGATTAAAAATTCACGATGCAATGATAAAAGCGAAAAAGAAGATTAAGGAAATAGCAAAAGAATTTGAACGAGTTTTTGGAAGAGATTACGGAAATGGACTTATTTCAGAATACAAGATGGACGATGCTGACATTGGAGTCATTATATACGGTGACTTGGCATTGCAAATGGAACAAGCAGTGGATGAAGTGAGGGAAGAAGGGTATAATGTGGGAATGATTAAATTAAGACATTTTAGACCGTTTCCAGATGAAGATATCCAAAAAATGACTAAAAAAGTTGGTCTTTTAGGAGTGATCGATAGAGCAACTGCCTTTGGTTCGCCTACGGGAGGTCCAGTCAGTAGCGAAGTTAAAACATCTTTACATGGAACAGATATTTCCACCCAGATATTACCGATAATCGCAGGTATTGGTGGAAGGGAAGTTTCATTAGGACAACAAAAAGATCTTTTAAAATTATTAGTAAAAATTAACGAAGACGGGGAGCTTCCAGAGGATCTTATACACGGAACACTTTGGTATGGAAAATTAGAGGTGAAATAAAAATGGTTACATTAAAAGAAGCGTTGGGAACTTGTCAAGAAGAATATTTTCTACCCGGAAACTCTTGTTGTGCGGGCTGTGGTCTTGAAATAGCGCTTAGGTGGGCCTTAAAAGCGCTGGGACCTAACACGGCTCTAGTAGCTCCCGCAAGTTGTTTGAATGTAGTTGTGGGATTATGGCCAAAAACGGCTCCAAATTTTCCTTTTATTAATATGGCATTTGCTGCTGGAGCTGCTGCCGCAACAGGCTTTGCGGGCGCATTCAAAGCAAAAGCAGAAAGATTTCCAGATAGTGGATGGGAAGATATGACAGCGCTGGTCTTTGCGGGTGATGGAGGTACAACTGACATTGGTATCCAAGGATTAAGCGGTGCGGCAGAACGCAACTCTAACATTATTTATGTGTGTTACGATAACGAGGCGTATATGAATACGGGAATTCAAAGGTCAAGTAGCACGCCTCACGGGGCTAAGACTACAACGACTCCCTTTGGAAAGGAACGATATAAAAAAAATCTTCCTAAAATCATGGAAGCGCACGAAATACCTTACGTAGCTACGTGTTCTATATCTGAACCCTTAGATCTCTACGAAAAATTTAAAAAAGCTAAATCAATAGAAGGATGTAAATACATTCATATTCTTGCACCTTGTCCACCCGGTTGGGGCTTTCCAGCTGAAGATGCTATCGAAATTGCACGACTAGCCGTAAAAACAGGGTTTTGGATTTTATTCGAAGTAGAAAATGGCGTAAAAAAGATATCAAAAGCGAGTCGAAAATTTATGGATCCGGCAAAAAGATTGCCACTAGTAGAGTACGTCTCCAAACAGAAGCGATTCTCGACTTTAAGCGAAAAAGCATTAATTGAGCTTCAAGATGAAATCGATAGGCAATGGAAATCGTTGGAAGCAGAATTAAAATGCCAAGAATAATTTTATTTATTTTTAAATAATATTTTAATTTTTTTAATTTTATTTTATAATAGAAATCGTAATGATAGTATAAAACATATTTAGAATATCTTTGAATACTTATGGGTTTTTTAGTAAAGGTTACAGGAAAGAAAGTAGAAGATCTAGGCGTGTACTTAGAAAATGCTGTTGATGTTATAATTCAAGGCGGAATTTTAGCATTTCCTACGAATTCTGTTTACGGAATTGGTGGAGACCCTCTAAATATTAATTTAATTGATAAAATTTGTAATATTAAGTTTAGAGAAAAAGAGAAAGGATTTTTACTGCTTTTATCAGATTACGAGGAGGCTTCAAAAATCGTTGAATTTTCTGATACGGCTAAAAAATTAGCGAATCGGTATTGGCCAGGAGAGTTGACTTTAATTTTAAAAAGAAAAAGTCCAAATATAATACCCTTAGAAGTAAGTGGTTTTAAGGAGTCTTTAGGGATTAGAGTACCTAAAAATAAAATCGTTTCCCGAATTTTAAATCTCCTCAAAGAACGAGGTCAGTTTGGAGGGATTATCGGAACTTCAGCGAATTACTCAGGAGAACCACCTTCAACTTCTGGAGCAGAAATCGCCAAAAAGTTTCTTGGACCTATTGATTATATTATTGATGCGGGTAAAACCAAGTCGCAAGTACCCACAACGATTGTTGATTGTACGGAAGATAGGATTAAATTTATTAGAATTGGAAAGATTCAAAAAGATGAGATTCAGGAATTTTTAGATAACTAACCCTTAGAGCTGATTGTGATGAATAACTTCAATCTACTGATCTCCTTTCCGAGATATAACGAAATAAACGCAATGGCGGAGACCTGGTTTACATTATTAATATGCGGGGATGAATATCCGATTATTTCAAATCTTGAATATCTTGGCTTAATAACGGCGTTAACAAGTATAAACCATCGAAAGGTTATTCAGAGAATCAAGAAGATTCTTTCAGAGGATACAAACTTTTTTCAATATATTTTAAAAATTAGACCAATCGATTTTGTTTGCCAAACAGATGTTAAAGTTATTAAAGAATTAGTCGAAAAAAAATATCGGGATTACATTAAAGAGCGAGAGAATTTTAAGATTGAATTGAAAAGAAGAAAGCACGAATTGATAGAAAGAGAAAGTTTTATTGATACTATCGCAACTAATATTAATAATCCTGTTGACTTAGATAATCCAGATAAAATCATAAGAATCGAAGTATTAGGTAATGTTTCAGGCATCAGTTTCTTTAGACCTGACGAAGTCATAAAACCATTAAAGCCAAAAAACTGAAGAACTCTCTTTTAACGATACTGTTAAAAAAAGGGTTTAACTTCCTGTTGTTGATTTAAATTTTGGCTAATTAATATTAATTTTTTCTAGACTTAATAAAGCCATCTCTTCAAATATTAATTCTTCCAGAGAGAGATAAAGTGCATCCAGATCGAGTTCATTTAAGTTTTTTGAAGAGATGTCTATTCCGTTTGAGCTAAGAATTGTAAATATTTGATTTTCGTTAAACTCAAATAAGTTCTTTATCTTAGTAAAATTTTCCAAAGAATTAATACCGTGAAATGGTTTAATTTCGTTCCCACTTAACTTATTGTTAACATCGAGAATCGATTTCTCAACATTATTTTTTTCTGAGATCGCACACAATAACAATTTTCCATCTTTTAAAACTTGAGTATTAAGACCAAATCTATCAATACCAACCTTAATTTGACGACTCGCAGATAAATATAATAATAATTCAATATTTTCGTTGTTTGATATGTTTGTCTTTGTTGCGAATGCCCTTTTTAGGTAATAACAGGCAGCATAGATGTGATCTTGATTAAGAACATGATTTGGAGAAATAATTTGGAAGGCTAGATTATATTTGGATTGATTTTGTTCAATTAAGTCAAAAATATAATCTAAAAGCTGTTTTTTGGTTTTCATGTTCAAGGTTTTCATTAGAGAGGAACAATCAAATAAAATCTGGCTAATTCCTACATAATATTTTAAATTGAGTTCCTCGATATCAAAGTATTGTATTATCAAACTGGGAAACTCCATATTATAAATTCTGGCATAAAATTAAAAAAAATTCTAACTATAACAACAACCATTAAAAGGATTAACACATAAACCGTGAAAATCCAGTCTTTAAATTGATATTTTATGGTATAATAATACGTCCTATCTTTTGTGCTACCAAATGCTCTTGATTCGAGAGCTTCTGCAACATTAAAAGCTCTTTTAATAGAACAAACAATCAATGGCACTAAAAGAGGAAATAGATTTTTGATTTGGTTCACAATCCCGCTTTCTTTCATTCTATAACCCCTACTCTGTTGAGCATCAATAATATGTTGTGCTTCAATTGCGATGGTTGGAACAAATCTGAAAGCTAAAGAAAAAGAAAACGCAAACTCGTAAGGAACTTTCATAGAAATTAAGGATAAGGCTAAATCATTGGGATGGACGGTAAGAAAAAAGATCGAAAAAGAAGTAATCATAATTAAAATCCTAAAGATCATAGCGATGGCGTATGATAATGAAATAAACAATGTATTCAACACGATGATGATGATGATTAAAAAAGAAAGGCCTCGTACGCTCTTATACCATTCCTTCGTCATCTTTCCAACGATTACGACTGGGATCAGACTAAGGAATAATAATAAAAGTGGTACAATTTCGGTAAACATTAATGCGCAAATAGAATAAACTATTGAGAAAATCAGTTTAGACCTTGGATCTAAATTATGAATAAAAGAATCCTTTGTTTGAAACTTAAACGCATTAAGGAACTCTAAACTAATGATTAACTACCCCCCTGTCTTTTTTTAGATGCCCGTTCAATGTAAGTTGTGATAAGATCCTTCATCTCCTCTTTTGATCGAATTCTCTCTGATGCTTTAATATTAATGGTCTTTAATGCTGCGTAAAATTGAAATAGCTGCGGTAATACGAGAGAAGTGAGTTTAATTAAAAATTCGTTAGTTAAAATCTTATTGGTCGGACCGTCTGCGACAATTTTTCCATCAGTCATTAATATTATCCGTGGAATGTATTCTAATGCGAATTCGATATTATGAGTAATGATAACAATTGTTTTTCCTTTTTCTTTTTCTCTTTTGATTAAGTTAACGAAAAAATTAATTTCATTTAAATCCTGTCCTAGTGTCGGTTCGTCGAAGACTAAAATTTCAGGGTCTCTACAAAATACCGAAGCAACGGCTAACTTTTTTGTTTCCCCTCCCGAAAGATTCAGAGGAGAGCGATCTTTATATTTTTCAAGGTCGAAGTTTTTAAGAATCTCTTCTTTTCTTTGGGTTAGTGCTTCTTTTGAAATATCAAGACTTTTTAACGAAAAACTAATCTCTTCCTCTACGGTGTTAGAAAAGACTTGGTGAGCAGGATTCTGAAAAATAATTCCCACGCGTTTTGATAATTCAGCAACAGTTTTGGTTCGGGTATTATCTCCATTGATGTAAATGTCTCCCTGGGTAGGTTTTATCAGTCCATTAAAAGTTCTTATTAATGTTGATTTTCCTGCGCCGTTTTTCCCCATAATACCGATTAATTCTCCTTTCATAATATTTAAATTTACCTTCTTTAAAGCTACTGTTCCATTTGAATATGTGTAAGATAGATTTTTCGTAGAAATAACCGGTAAATTTAGATCACTCATAAGATCACTTAATATTAGTTAAGTTGTTTGAGATACAAGATTGCATTTTCAATTGATGAGGGGATATTTTCCGAAAATATTCCTTCTTTTTTAAGCTCGTGAAAGATCTCGTATATCACAGGTTTATTTATTTCAAGACTTTCGAAATTATTTCCATTTATCACTTCATCGCGACGACCGTGTTCAAGGATTTTTCCATCGTCAATCAAAATTATCTCATCGACGAGAGGGATAATAAGATCCATTCTATGCTCGCTGATAATCACAGTGAGGTTTCTTTCAATTTGAATTTTTTTCAAAAGGTTGATAATTTTTTCGGCCATATAAGGATCCAGAAGAGCCGTAGGCTCATCTAGCACGATTATCTTCGGATTTAGTACCAGAATTGAAGCAATCGCAACCCTTTGTTGTTCTCCCCCGCTCAATTCAAAAGGGGCTTTATCTAATAAATGTTGAATCTCCGTAATGCGAATCGCTTCTTCTATCCTTCTATTCATTTCCTCGTAAGGCACTCCAAGATTTTCCATTCCAAAGGCTAATTCATGCTCAACATTCATAGAAATTAGTTGATTTTCTGGATTTTGAAAGACAACTCCAATCTCTTTGGATAATTCAGAGATTGGTATATTCGCCGTGTCCTTTTTATTTTCACCTATTTTAACATTACCTCTATAAAATCCCGCATAAAACTGGGGGATTAAACCATTAAGACTCCTAATTAAGGTGGTTTTACCAGATCCTGTAGGTCCCGCAAGCAATATAAATTTATTATCTTCAATTTTGAGATTAATGTTATTTAATTGGTATTGTTTGTTTTTTCTATACCGAAAATAGAAGTTATTAAAAGTTATCATAAGAGAGAAATCAATATTATATGTTGATTTACTTTAATTTTTACTGACTTAAAATTGCTTTTATTTCCCCCAAGAATTCATCCAAAATAAGAGTTAATCCTTCTTTTCCATTTAAAGATGCTGCACCATCGTGTCCACCGCCGCTCGCGTTAAACTCTTTAGAGAGGTGATCTAAAATTTTTCCCAGATGTAAATTTGTTTTCGTACATACCTTTTCGTTTGCTCTTGAACTTATTCTGAACTTGGATTTTTTTTCAGAATAAACAATTCCCACGTCAAAACCTATTGATATTAAACTCCTCGCTGCGCGCGCTTCAAAACTACTTACATTCGAAACGCCGATTAGCCATTCATTTTCTTTAATAATTTTTACTCTTTGTACGGCTTTAATTGTTGCGATTTTTTCAGATAGGTCTTTTTCGTACTTCAAATCTAATATAACATCCTGAAAATTTAAATCATCTCCAACCAATTCCGAAACATTATGAATTGTGCTATTATTCCCGTGTTTAAAACGACCAGAATCAGTAAGAATTGCGGCCGTAAGTAAATGTTTTTGCAGCTTGTTTAAGTGAAGATTAGATTGTTTACAAATCTCGTAAATTATCTCTGAAGTAGAAGAATAATCTTCGTAAACAAGATTTAACCGATCTAAGACCATTGGATATTCACGATGTAATTCTACATGATGATCGATAAAAACCACGGGAATTTTAAGTCCAGCTGCATCAATAGACGGAGGAAGTTCAACTTGATCTAGGTTATTGGTATCTAAAATTACGATTAAATCGATATTCGATAAATCTTTTACCGTTTCACTCTTAAAATTAAAATCTTGGAACTGTGATAGGATTTTTTCGATGAACTGTTTAGTATGTTTAGATAGTTGGGGTAAATATAAAAAACATCGATTATCTGGATAAAATGAGGTAAAAAAAAATTTTAAAACAAACGCAGAAGCGAATCCATCAATATCAGTGGAAATGTGGCTGGTAATTAATATTGATTTGTTAGAAACAAATTTAATGAAATCTCGTATATTGGATTCCATCATATTCCATCATATAGGTTATGCTCTCTGATTTTGAAGATCAGATTGAATGGATTTTCGTATATTCTCTAATTGGGTTTTTGTTCTATCCAATTTTTGATTAATTGTCTTGGTTCTCATTTCAAGAGTAACTTTAAGAGACTTTTTCTCTTCAAGTAATTTATCCTTTTCGCTTTTCACCATTATGCCTCCTATTGACTTGTAGAC
>WJKD01000394.1 GCA_014729315.1 Promethearchaeota archaeon
GAATGTAATTAAAACATTTTTTAAACGTCTAAATATTAATCTTAAAGAGTATTTATCCGAAGATTTAAAAGAACACCAAGAAGAAATAATAAAAGACGCTACTTTTATCCTGGAAGACAATATCGTAGGAAATGTAGCTAAATTTGGTGGTGAAATTGACAAAAATAAGGAAAAATTCGAAAAATTTGTTGAGGATGCAGAGAACTTATTAGAAGAAGAGAAGTTCCAAGATCTGAATAAAGAACTGAAGCATTTTCTCAAGGATTACAAAAAGATGGCTAAAAAATTAATTAAAACAGTGTGTCTTGCGATAATCCCCGTAAAAGAAATGCCCTGGGTTAGGATAAACTTCTGTACGATTCCTCGCATAGTATTAGAGAGAGACGGTGAACTTAAGTTTGTAGAAGATGGAATAGCATATTACGGTGAAATCAATTGTAAATTGTCCAAATCAGTGATATATGGAAAAATTAAAGACGAAGAACCGCTCTTCGCTCCTTTAATGGGAGAAATTGATCTCGAGAAAATCGATAATAATGAGGAAAATAACCCTAAAGACGATCCAGAAAATCTTTCATATATTAGATCCATTATTAAAAGTTTAGATTCTCCCAGCATAAAAAGTCACTTGGCTAAATACCACGAAGGATATCAACGACACGGCGATCCTATCTGCGATTTTCTTATGGGAAAAAGCGAGTTACTAAATTCTATGAGTAAATTGGTTAATGGGATGGATTCTGGGAGGCTTGACTCAGAGATTGCGTTATCAGGAATAGTTATCCCTCAACCAGGAAAAAATACGAGTATAGTCCTTGTGATAGACGAGGGAAAGGAACCCAATAGATACTCAAGATGTTTTGAAGGAGTGCTTAGGCTCTCTGCAGCTTGCTGCGAAGCTCCAGCACAAAGCACAGAAGATACTCAGGGCTCTACACAACCCGAGTCTTCTATTCGAACGCCAGGAGGACAAGAACTAAAAGAATGGACCGCAGAGGAATTAGCCGAGGAAGCACAAAAACGGCAAAGTAACCTTCCCCCCAACATGGAATTGTGGGACCAAGAGAGTTTGCAAAAAATGTCAGAAGAACGTTCTAGCGGAATTCCCGAGGGGATGGACGTTTGGACCGAAGAGGAATTACAGGAATTGTCTAAAAAACGGCAAGGAGGTTTAGACATCCCAGAATGGAAACCTGATGACAATCTAATCGAATGTGCTAACTGTGGATACAGTCTGAGACCTGGATGGGATGAATGTCCTGTATGTAATACCCCTGTAGCAGAACAAACACCTACGAAAGAAGAACCCAATGAAACCGAAGATAGTGGCTCCTTAGAGGATGGAGAAGAAGAGATTCAATAATTACCACATTGACAGGTACTAATTTAATATTAATTTGAACTTGTTATTAACGAAAATCATTAATGATTCTAGTGAATTTGAGATTATTCTTTACTTTTTTGTTTAATACACTGAGAGCAAATTTAAATTATTTCAATTTTTAAGAAGAACCATGAAACTCCATTACCTATATATAAAATGCTGCTAATTATGTGGCCGCAAATATATATTAAGAAGAATGATGGAATTAGGAATTTTATTCAAAATGTTTTTTAGTAATTTCTTATTTTGACACTTAAGAGAATTAATTAATTAACTTGACCAATTAATTGTTAAAACACATTTTCCTTTTTAAAGGCAAAGACCTACAAGAGCTCACTCAATTAAACATTTTTTGCTATCCTTCAGACATTATCGAAGCTGAAAATACTAATTTAATTAACAAAATTATTTATGGACATGATAATGCTGAGCTCGTTAGTAACTACAAGAATTGGAACGGAAAAAAAGAAAATCATTTATTGCAGTCTGATAGTCCAGTAGCTCAGATAATTGATGGAATGAATATATATACAATTTCTATTGGCAAAAATATGATTTCAGGATTAATTTTCGAAAAAGAGGATAATCCTTATGACTATAAAGACTGTTTTTTAGAGACTATTCACGAATTACTAACTCAGGAAAATGGGTTTGATTTTGAAAACGAAAACGATGTAGAGAATTTTTTAATAACTGCTTTTATCGATATTAGACGATACGGGGACGAACATGTCGAGAAATATCCAGAGACAGAATTCTTTTACGACGAATCTTTTGTGAAGATTTTTTTATTCGGAATTGATGATGTAGGCAAGACTTCTTTGGTTCGACGTTTTAAAACTGGGAAATATAATGATAATTATTTCATTCCAACCAAACAATTTAATATAGAATATTTACAAATTACCACAGAATCACCCGAGATTCAACCAGAATCTAATGCTGAGTCGACACTTCTCAATTGTGCGTTCTGGGATATGCCAGGTCAGCGATCTTTTCGAAAAAAATGGTTAGTGGGCCTTCAAGAATCAAATGTCCTTGTCTTCATGATTGATGTTGCCAATCAACGAAGATTTAAAGAGTCAAAACAAGAATTTTGGAGAATTATCAATAGATACGAATTAGTTAATGTGCCTGTTTTAATTTTAGCTAATAAAATTGATTTAGTAAACGATTCCAAAACTAAAAAAAATAACGAACACATAAAAAGACTTCGAGCTGAAATTATGGATTATTTTGAATTCGATAAACTTGAAAATCGAAAGTGGATCTTGTTATTCACTTCGATAAAAACGAAATACAACTTGAAAAAAGTGCTAAGAAATATAATTAAATTAGCTTAGATTTTACTTTCAGTTTTTCTTTCTTATATATAAAAAAAATTAAATACGTAAGTAAATAATTTATTATTATTTGGGATTTTACAAAAACGAGATTAGATACTATGTCAAAACGATTTAAAAAATCTAAGAAAGACGACCAAATTATGGTCGACGAGAAAAAAGGGCATTTGTACTTAGGAGACAAGGACTTACGCCTTTTGATGTTACGACCCATCGACTTAATTGAATTTACGGAGTTTGCTGGCGCAAATTCAGAGGACATTATTATTTGGGTGGGCAAACAATTAGCAAAGTATTTTATGGAAAAACTATATCCTGCGATGGATTTAACCACTGAAGATCTTTCTACTAAAAAAATCATTATTAACAATGTATTAGAGACTTTACAGAATATCGGTTACGGCTTAATACACTCAACTATAAAAAAAGAATTTATTATGGTCTCTGTTGAAGAACCTATATCTAAAGAGGAAAGAGAAAATATTATGGCAAAAAATCTCTGCGTTCTTTATCAAGGCATTTTTAACGGTATTTTAGAAGAACTGGGTTTAGATGCTGATGGGGAAGAAGTATCCTGTTATTTATTAGGTGATGCAGCATGTGTATATAGATTTGATCTTTTGGTTGACGAATTTGGTGAGGAAGATATCGACGAAGATGCAGAATCAACTCACATTTCGAACTTTTTGAAAACCCTTTAATTATTCTTTCAATTTTTTACTATTCCCGATTTAAGTATTTTAATCAAATTATAAATACAGCTTAGTCTTAGTAACACTTTTGGGTGAAATATCCAGCGAGTTAATAGTTCATGTCATCATTTCTCAAAAAAAAGTTTCTCCACCCACTTAGGTAATGTGAATCCCATATAAAACTCAATTGAGCTAGAGATGAGTATTATCCTTGTTAGCGCTACTAAAATCGGGTCTAATGCGCCTATACTGGAATCTAAAATCGCCCCCAAGGTAAACGAAATGAACGCTGTGAGAAGTAACTTACCTTTTAGTTTTAATTTTTTGTCTTCGGATTTTAAAGATTCACGAGAGAAAATTACACCTGTTATAAACATGATCACAATCGTACTAATTAATAAGATTTGAATTAATAGCCCAAATTCAACTTGAAATGGACCAATGAATTTTCCTATTTCGTCGATATCGGTTAATAGCAAATAGAAGAATAAAAGTTCGAAAATAATCCCAAAAACCAAAAAAAGCCCCAAAATTAATTTTTGCTTATTTTTGTATACCAAATCGGTAAAAGCAGTTAACCAACATAAAAGAATCACGGGAATAAACACATTTCCTATAATAAAATATAATTCTGCGCTAAGAGGGGTGTTTATGATCAGAATTAAAACAAAACTTATGGAATCTGGCATCCAAGGGTTTGCTAAACCGATCCAAGTTATTCCTACCAAAATATAATCTCTTGTTTTATGTTCAAAATACTTTGATAAAATTCTTGATCCCACAACTACTGAAATCATCACATAAATAAGACTAAAACTACCTTGCATTAAATCAATTAATTCAAGAGCCATAGATTCTATCTCAATGTTTTGGTTGATTCTCTTATTTAAAGTTAACAGAAGAGAAACATGATATGTTTTATTTTTCGACTATTTAAGGTTTTTCTTTCTCTCTTTCAATTTAATTATAAAAAAAGAGAAATTTCTTTATTAGATGGTCTTTTTTAACGGAAAGTGGGCAATTTCATCCGACAATGTCTTTAAAAATACGAAGAAAGTTCTCGCCACTTATTTTTTTTATTTCTTGAGTAGAATAACCTCGAGAGATCAGACCTTCAATTAAGTTAGGAAAATCTTGATATTCCTCAAATTTATTCATCTTGTATGCAAATGATCCTCCATGTTCAGGGCCCATACCTAACTTGCTTAGGAAGTCGTCCAACTTTTTTGCGAGTTTCGAAGGGAGAGATTGACCGTAATAGTCGCTACCTATGCCCACATGTTCTATCCCTGCAAGATTTATAATATAATCAATATGATCCAACCACTCATCTATTAAGGGTTGAAACTTATCACTTATAAATCCTTGAATTGTTAAAACTCCAATAAATCCACCGCTATTAGCAATTGATTTTATCAAATCATCACTTTTTGCTCTTGGATGAGAATATATATTAGCTGCCGATGTATGTGTAGCCATTATAGGGTCTTCTGAAGCTCGTACTGCATCTTCTGTTGTTTTTGGACCGCAATGAGACACATCAATAACTATTCCTTTTTGATTCATCCGATTTATAACTTCTTCACCAAATTGGGTTAATCCTCGATCTCGTCGAGCTAGACAACCCGTCCCGATCGAATTTCGGGTATTGAGCGTCAGTTGCATGATTCTTATTCCCATCATATAAAAAAGATCCACCATCTCGAGATCTTCTTTTATTGGCCCCAGATCCTGCAAATTTATAATTATCCCTTTCTGATTATGTTCAGCAGCTTGATATATATCTTCTGCTCTTAAGATCTTTCGAAAAAAGTCTTTTCTATTATCTAAAAGGTGGGTTAAAAAAGCAAAATTATGAAATATGCCTTCAAAAGTGTAAGGCTTCTCATAAATTGGACCGACCGTCCAGCTAACGCAAGATACCTTACATTGGTTCCACGCTTGCTTATATTTTTTAAAATAATTATCATCTACGACTAATTTATGAGCAAAAGTCATTATGATTTCTTGTACAATTCTCCAAGGATCCATACCTCCATTTAATTTTCTTTCGCTTTCATCAATTAAATCTTCTGTCCATAGGATAGGACCATGACTAAGCGCGTCAATAATAATGCTTTCTTCTAATAAATCGCGCTGTTTTTCTTCCATTTAATCCATCTTTTAAAAATTCAGTTAAAAATATTGTGTTTTAATCTAAGATTGTATTTTTTTTAATAAATGTTTTAATGAGGAACGATTTTTAAATTCAACTGAGTTCTTTTAGTCTCGAACTCTAAGATAAGAAAATAAAATGAGAGATAGAATAATTTCGCTGATTTCTGAAAAAAATTATTTTTCTCTTGCAACACCTAAACTAACTACTGTTAAGCATATAACAGTTGTAAATCTACCGATCTTTTGGCATATAACCATTAATTGACGGAGAGAATCCAAAGCAATCAGACCGATGATGGATGTAATGAAGTGGATAATAGTAAAAATTAGGAACATAGCTAAATATTTTCTCGAAAATGTTTTATTCAAAAACATAACTATAGAGTAAGTTGCTCCCGCAATAAAGAGCGTTAAGTATCCAATAATAACAAATATCATATGCAAGTCTCCAAATAAATCGTCGGGCGTAAATACAATAC
>WJKD01000395.1 GCA_014729315.1 Promethearchaeota archaeon
GCTACAATGAGAGCATACGAGATATTTTTAAGAAATCTAGTATTGTCAAAGTTAAAAGCAATTGTTGAAGATAGAGGGTTAATTCCCGATGATGTAATTGCTGGTATCCCAAATCCTGTTACGAAGAAAATTGGAATTACTCGGGAGCAACTTTATAGATATTGGGCTCACGAATATCGTGATTTACCCCAAAAAGCTATAGATACTGATTCTCGTCTTCTGAGCATACTAAAGATACTTTGGAAGCATAGTTCCGCAATTCAATCACACACTATAAATGATTACTTTGACAGTAAGGGTAAATTTACCTTAGATTCCTTCGATGCTTATTATGTTGGAGGAAGAAAACTTACCCACCGCGGAAACATTATACCCATAAAAATTCAACTAGATAAAACGGAGCTTGCGGAATTATACAAATACTCTTTACCTACTCAGCAAAATAATCTCTACGGAACTTTCTCGATGGGAAATATTCATGCCAACTCTAATAATGTATTAGCATGGGAAAATTACCCCGTCTATAAACAAATTTTGTTCGATGGCTTAAAATCGGCGTTTTTCACTGCTAGAGACTCAACACTTGGATATGCAGAACAAGATGAAATGTATTTTAGAATATATTATTTCTTAGGCGGACCAGATCAGCCTTCTAATTCTTATCTAAAATCAGAAAAAGGTTTTTGGACACTCGATTTTGGGAAACCGTTAACAGACCAACGAAATGGAGCAAACCTCGTAAAAATATATGCTGCCCTTAGCTCTGGATATTCCATCCGATGTAGCTTATCTCAAAAGGCATTTGGTCCAGCATCAAACCTCCATTTAATTATAGCAGAATTTAATCACCTTGGGGTATGGAAAATGAATCTAAGATCCAACCAACAATCTGAATCTGAAAAGAAACTTGCTCAGCTTTTCGAAGAACTAGAGATTCCGATAATTGTTGGAACAAATGATTTGTTGAAGATACCTATGACTGTAAGCACTATCTCGTTTTTCGATATATTTTTCAGCCAACGTCTTAGACACGCTTGGTTGAGAAAAGAAAAACTTGTTAAAAATTACTTGGATCTAAAAAAACTCGATATTCTTATGAATAGAGAGGAAAATCCTGAATGGATCAAGTTCAAGAAATCCTTTGCTTCGGTCGAGCAGCTTAGAAACGATGAAATTCCCACCATTCAAGATATTTTAGACGAGTCTTGGGATGAAGAAAACTTAAGGTTGTTTGCCTATGCAATGGTCAAAATATACTTAAAAGATTCAAGCGGACAGAAAATAGGACAATCGTTACCTTTCCACTGGTTCGATTCGAGGCAGGATTACCCTCTGAGCGAATATTATTACGAGATCAGTACGGCTTTCGGCAAGTGTTTGTATTTAAATAAGTACTTGGACAGCTAAAAGAAATCCATTAATTTATTCGCTCACCACAATTATATTTTTATGGGTATTAATTTTATTTACATTAATTATATCAAAAAATTTTAATAAAAAAATATCCGTTATTATGATAGACGAGAGCAGATATGTGAACAATCAAAACTGGTACAAACTTAAAACCGTTCAATCCGAGGAAGACCTCAAGAAAAGAAGGGGTGGTCAACTAAGGCTTAGCGACATCGAAGAATTAAAGAAAGTCTGTCCAGAAGAGCGTCTTTATTTGATCAAAATGATTCAAGCGGGCGCTCGCATCCCCATTTGTAAGATTTTTAATGGGCATATAAAAGATCTATCCGTATTCAACTCAGTTTTAGGAAATTTTTTTTTTCCCTATCTTGAAATATTCAGTTGTTTTAACAATCAAAAAAACTTTCCCATAAATCATCAATTTCTCCTTAATAACGAAAAGATAAAGATTCTCTATTTAGGGGGTATTAGTGATTCCATTTTGCCCGACTTAAGCTCGTATTCCGAACTTAAATATCTTTACCTTCACTTCTATGGATCCAAATCCGTTCTCACACCGTTCGGAAGTCCTCCGTGCTTAGAACATTTAATCGTGGCGCAAGCTGGTCTCGAGAAATTAGAAAAACTTGGTCCCTTTACTTCGCTCGTTATACTTGATCTCTCTAAAAATATCTTCAATTCAATTGAA